>CAXTTX010000112.1:5589-12523 GCA_964247045.1 uncultured Verrucomicrobiales bacterium
CGGTGCTTCGGCAGCCCGCTTCACCAAGCGTCTCGCGGACATCCTGTCCGACGTCCGCGAGGGCGTGGAGCGTGTTTCTCAAATCGTCATCGACCTGCGGAAGTTCACGCGCGACGACAAGGCGACCTCCGGGGATGCCGATTTGTCGGAGATCGTCGGCCGCTCCCGGCGGATGGTGAGCCACCAGGTGGGCAAGGAAATCGCCTTCAACCTGAAAGCGCCGGACATCGCCCTGATCAGCGGCAATCCGAACCAACTGGTACAGGTGTTCATCAATTTCTTCCAGAACAGCATCGACGCGATCCACATGCGCATCGCCGAGCACGGCGGCGAGCCGGGCCGGATCGACGTCGCCCTGGAGCCGGTCGGGGAGGGCTGGCAGGTGACCATACGCGATAATGGCATCGGCATTCCTCCCGAAAACCTCCAAAAAATCTTCGACCCGTTTTTCACTTCCAAGGACGTCGGGAAAGGGATGGGATTGGGACTTTCCATCACCCACCAGATCCTGCAGGCCCACAAGGCGATCGTGGAGGTGGACAGCCGCCCGGCGGAATTCACCCGCTTCCGGATCGCTTTCCCGCCTCCTAGCTTTTCCGAGCCTGAATCCGTTCTCGACCAACCCGCCTGAATCTATCACAATTGCCCTGCGGCACGCCATAACCACACGTTTTCCCTTGACCCACCATGAGCACCGAGATCGACGCCTATGACTATCAACGCTATGCCATCCTGTTTGTGGATGACGAGGCGAACACCCGCAAATACTTCCGCCGTCTCTTCGGGGAGAAGTTCCGGATCCTGGAGGCTGAAGACGGTGTCGAGGCACTTGCGGTCTTCCGCCAGCACGCGAATGAAATCGGCATTATCGTGACCGACCAGCGGATGCCGAATGAAACCGGCGTCGGCTTCCTTTCGAAGATTGCGGACGACTACCCGGACATCATCAAGATCCTTTCCACCGCGTATTCGGACATCGACGCGGCGATCGGCTCGGTGAACCAAGGCGGCATTTTCCGCTACATGACGAAGCCTTGGGACATTCCGCAACTGGAAGTCACGTTGCGCCGGGCCATGGAATTCTTCACGGTCAAGCGCGAGCGCGATGCCCTGCTGGGTGCGAAGATGCAGGCAATGGGCAACGTGCTCCTTTCCAGCCGCCTGGCCTCCTTCGCGCTGGCTCCGGTTTGCCTTGGCATCAAGACCAACCGATCCGCGGAATCGATCGCCTCGTTCGTGCAGTGTGGGGTTTCCGGCCGCCGCACCGGAACGGATGGTGACTCTTCCCTCCGCTCGCCAGACTGGGGCCGTTTGCATGCCAAGCAGGTCACTCTGGCGAACGGTCTGGAAGCCCGCCTGCCGGGAGCGCTCACAGGTGACCTGACAGGCCGCATCGCCGCCCTCGCCAAGGAACTCGAGGCCGCGGGGGCGAAAGGCATTACCAGCAATCCGAATGGCACGGCGATCCGTCTGGCCAGTTCCTCGGACCCGACCCCGGTGCTGCTCGACGCGCTGCTGGGTGGCACGGATGATGCCGCCGCCGCGGCCGTGAACGTCCTCGCCGCCTTCATGGCCGTGTATGACGCCAGCGGCACCGTTCGCCGTGTGCGCGGTGAAGGGCTCACGTTGGACATCACCGAGTCCACCACTCCCGCCAAGGCCTCCACCCCGGGTGGTGAAACCGCCAAGTGGCTGATCGACGACGACCTGCTGATTTCCGCGGCCCTCGGCCTGCTCTGAGCCGAAATTGCCGTTCTTTTCGAAAGGCGTCGGAATCCCACGGTTCCGGCGCTTTTTCGCGTCCTGCCTTCCCGCTCCACCCGGATTTGCTTCTTACTGCGGCTTCGCGTTCAGCAGGGGTTTCAGGGTCCGCTCATCCACAGGGATGCCGCGCTGGATGTTGTAGTTCGTCTCGCCGCTTTCCTTGAGATGGTTCTTAATCAGAAACCAAATCGCTGTCGCCAGCAGAAGCGAGAGGACCTTTGCGATCCAGTTGTGTGCCAGATTCAGTCTCATGGGCGGTTTTCGAGGAAAAGAAGATGTCGGCGATTTTCTCGCGGAATTGTTTCTCGGTGAGGTTGCGTTGGAGGATGCCGTTCTCACAGATGGAGATGCCGCCGGTTTCCTCGCTGACTACCACGGCGATGGCGTCCGTTCGCTCTGTTAGGCCGATGGCGGCGCGGTGGCGCAGTCCCGTCGAGCGGTCCTGCATTTCCTTTTCGGTGACGGGGAAGACGCAGGCCGCGCCGGCCACGCGGTCGTCGGCGATGATCATGCCGCCATCGTGGAGCGGGGCTTTCGGATGGAAAATGGCCATCGCCAGTTCGGGCGAGAACTGCGCGTCGAGCACCACGCCGCTTTCCAGGGTCTCCTTGAGGCTCACGTCCCTCTGGATGGCGAAGAGCGCGCCGACGCGCTTCTTGGAGAGATTGATGACCGAGTCCGCGAAGCGCTCCAGGAAGGCCAGGCGGCGCTTGCTCGAGAAGGAAAACAAGCGGTTGCTGCCCAGACGGGCAAGGCCGTTGCGGAGCTCCGGTTGGAAAATCACGATCAAGGCCAACGCGAGGACGGCTGTGCCCCGGGTGATGATCCATTGGATGACCTCAAAGCGGAAAACCGTGGAAACCAGCGTCAGGAAGATCAGGATCGTGCCCAGGCCGACCAGGATCTGGGCGGCGCGGGTGGCACGGAAAGCCCGGTAGATCTGATAGATGCAGGTGGCAAGGAGAAGGATCTCGATGCCATCGCGCCAATAATCATGGAGGAATTTCCACATGGGCAGGGTGTCCGGGTGAAGATAGCCGCCGGAGCCTCCCACTGGCAATATTGGAATTTTGGAATATCAAGCCACACATGACTACTCCCGCATCCTGCTATCCACGCGGGAGTGCCCCGAACGGTCAGTTCGGCCCTTGGAGGATGGTATTGCCCGAGGAAGGTGCGCGGGTTTTGCCCCGTGGATCCTTGGTCATATAGAAGCGCGTGGGCACGATGCCTGTATCACCCAGGCTGAAGTCGAACTGGTTTTCGCCCTCCGCGGTGGACTCGGGAAGCGCCCCCACGTAGACGGGGTCCTTGCCTCGTTTGGTGGTGACCCAAAGGTTGTATTCCTCGTTCTCATTCTTGGGCGGAAGATTGGTGACCACCAGCGAGCCTGCATCCCGGGCCGAATCGTAAATGGGATAGCCGGATGCTGGCAAATTGGTAGCTGGCACATAGGTGGCGGGTGGAGTGGTCGGCGAAGCAGGTCCTGCTGTGCCTGCCGTTTCGGCCATGCCGACCGGCCCCGCTTTTCCAACATCGTTCCGTCCGGTGGCGGCAAGCGCGTCGCTGACACGGGTCGTGAGTCCCGGGTTGCTGTCACCGATGGCGGCATCCACGGTTTCTTGGAAGCCTGGCGGGCGCATTTCCACCATGACAAATTGGGACATCCCCGGCACCACGTCAAAGCGTTCGCTCTCGCGTTGTTTCAGGTCCGCCCACTGCTCACGCAAAACCTCGATCTCCTGGATCAGGCGGCGATTTTCGACCTTGGCCTTGGAAATGAGTTCCGCTTCGGCAATTCCCGCAGGGGTGGAGAGCGGGATGGCTGGAATCGTGGTGGAATCCTCGACATAAAGCTCCTCGGGCACGGAAGTCTCAACAACGGCGGACTCGGGTTCCACAGCGGCAACTTCCACGGGAGCATGCACCGGAGCGGCGGGGTGGGATACCGTGAACGAATTCTTCTGGATGAACACCGCCCGGTCGAGAACCGCGATCATGGCAATGGCGGCAGCAGCAGCCCAGCCGGAGATGGCCATCCAATTCCGCCGCCTGGGCGCATTCAGGCCGAGCCGGGCGTGGAGGCGATCCAACTGGCCGGGGTGCGGCTTCACCGGAGTAACCGTGGCGGCGGCGATGGCTGCGGAGAGACGGTCAACTTCCCGGGAGGCCCCCAGAAGCGCGGGATCACGGCGCGACGCCTCGTCGAAACCTGCGGTCTCGTCGGTATCCAACATGCCGAAGGCACGCCAGGCGGCGCTCTCGTGCGGATCAGAATTCATGGCGGGAAAGGTGGTTGCGCACTTTGTCCAAAGCGCGTCTGAGCCGGTTTTTCACCGTGCCCAGAGGGGTTCCAAGGTGTTCGGAGATCTCCGATTGGGTGTATTCGAGAAAGACGGCAAGTTCCAGGCAGTTGCGCTCGTCCTTTTCGAGGATGTCGAGTGCGGCACGGACCCGGCGCCAGTCGTCCATGGCCATCACCCGCGGATCTTCGGATTCCTCCGGCGGGGCATGAAGGTGAATGGGGACCACTCGGGAAGAGTCCCGTTTGCCCCGGTGGCGGTAACGCAGGCGGTCGATGCAATAGCCCCGCATGATCGCGAAGGCCCAGACAAAAGGAGGAGACTGCTTGGGATTGAAGTCCTTGGAGCGGTGCCACATCCGGACAAAGGTATCCTGCACCGCTTCCTCAGCCTCGCGGCGATCCCCCAGCATGCGGCAGGCCACCCCGAGCAGGACGGGACTCCACATCTCATGGAGTTCGCCCAAGGCGGAGGTATCTTCCTTCGCCATACGGGCGATCAAAGCCCCGCCTTCGCCGTTCCGGTCGTCCGCGAGTCCCGATGCGTATGCCGGAAGAGGAGCCGGATCGCTTTCAAGCATGGAGAGGATCTTGGACATTTGAGGGTGGATTGGCGACGTGAAAGTCTCCGGTGGCTAAAATGATCCGATTTGAACGGGAGTTTGGATCACTTTATTTTTCCGAAGGAACGGCTACCCAACTGATCCCTTGCCGTCCGCAGGGACCTCGGTTTTACTGCCCGCATGCACGAGGAAATCAAGCTCAGCCGGGAAGTCTCCGCGATCCAAATTCCAAGCGGGGACACGCTGACCCTGCCGGTCGGCACGGCGGTTTTCATCACCCAGCGGCTCGGGGGCACCTACACGGTGGCCACCTCGCAGGGACTGGCCCGGATTTCCTCGAAGGACGCGGACGCCCTCGGCGTGAACCCGGAGGAGGAGACGAAAAAACACGCGGAGTCCGTCCGCCTGAAGGACGCGCCGCTGGAAGAGCAGGTCTGGAGCCAGCTCAAGGGCGTGTACGACCCGGAAATTCCCGTGGACATCGTCAACCTCGGGCTGGTGTATGACTGCATCATCGAGGAAAGCGATGGCAAGAAGACCGTGGAGGTGAAGATGACCCTGACGGCCCCGGGCTGCGGAATGGGCCCGGTCATTGCGGCGGACGCCCAGGCGAAGATCATGACCATCGACGGCATCGACGACGCGAAGGTGGAACTGGTCTGGGACCCGGCGTGGAACCAGGAGATGATTTCGGAAGAAGGACGCATGAAACTCGGAATGATCTAGCAGGCGTTGGATTCCCCCCCGCAGCCCAGACCTGGAGCCCGGGAAAACCGGCGGAGGAAGCGCGTGCGGAAGCGGGGATTTTTTCTCGGTGTCGGGAAATTCTGCGTCCGTTGGGTCCTGTATGTCGTCGGGGGCCTTTGCATCCTGTGGGCAACGGGAGCGATTCTCTTCGATCTGCCGGCGGAAACGCTGATCCGCCGGATCACCGCGGTCCTCTTCCTGACACTGACGGTGTTCTTCTGGTATTTCGGGCGCAGCCGGATGCGGCTGATCGGGCCCGCGCTGTTTATGCTCGTGCTCGGCTGGTGGTTCACACAGAAGCCTTCCAGCGACAGGAAATGGCTGCCGGACGCGGACCGCACGGCATGGGCGGAGATCAATGGCGACACGGTCACGCTGCACAACGTCCGCAACTGCGACTACTGGACGGAAACCAATTTCACCCCCCGGTGGGAGACCCGGGTGGTGAAGCTCTCTCAGATCACCGGCATCGATATGGCGATCAATTATTGGGGATCGCCCATGATGGCGCATCCCATCGTGAGCTTCCAATTCGCGGACGCGAAACCCATCTGCTTTTCCATCGAGACCAGGAAGGAGCAGGGGGAAAGCTATTCCGCGATCGGCGGGATCTACCGGCAGTATGAGTTGATCTACATCGTCGCGGACGAGCGCGACGTCATTCGGCTGCGGACGAACTACCGGCAGGGTGAAGATATCTATCTTTACCAGCTGAACATCACGCCGGAGAAGGCCCGGGGGAGGTTCTCGGAATACGTCGCGTCGCTCAACGGCCTCCACCGCAAACCGCAATGGTACAACGCGGTGACCACGAACTGCACCACGAGCATCCGGACCCAGCACGAGGGCAAAGGCCAGCCGTGGGACTGGCGGATCCTGGTGAATGGCTATGCCGACGAAATGTTATACGAACGCGGGGCGATCGGCGATGGGAAGCTCCCCTTCAACGAATTCAAGACGGCGTCACTGATTAATCCCGAGGCGAAAGCCGCGGGTGAGGCGGAGGATTTTTCGGCCCGGATCCGGGCGAAAGCTCCTTCATTCATGGGCAAGTGACGTAGGCGGTTTTCGACATCTGGACCGCGCTGATGCGGGAACTTGCTAGATCTCTTGCTGAGGGCAAGTGCTGCAAACGCCAGCCGGCGTTTTCGTTCGGACAGTTGTCCGGAGTTCAAGCTTTAGCTTGTTTCTTTGGGGAACTTTAGCCGAATCCTTAACTGCGTGCGGCGCCTTCTGCCCAAAGTTCCCCATCCGTTCTACCGAATCACAGGATCAGACATCCCGGAATCGAATCTCGCCACCCGGTTGTGACGGCGATCAGCGCTGGCTCACCACCCGCCCATCCTTGAGTAAACCGCTATAATCGGAAAGGATGTTACCCGCTTCCCGCAGGATGATGTCATCCACGGGCAAGTCGGTGGCATCATCATCCGCATCCGCGGGATCACCACCTGCAAGCTTGTCGGCATCCTCCTTGTCATCCTTGCCGGGCTTGACGAGTTCGCCGGGCCCCGGCTTGTTGATGTCCTTGAGCTTGAGCTGATAGGTCGGCGGCGGC
>CAXTTX010000113.1:0-8998 GCA_964247045.1 uncultured Verrucomicrobiales bacterium
GCGGGTCATCGTGACCCGGTAGAACACCTGCCCGGTGGCCCGGATCGCCCCGCTCCGCTCATGGTTGTCGTTCGTATCGTCGGCAGCCGTGCCGACACCCTCGATGGTGCCGTTGTATTCGCGGAGCACGCCGCTGTTGTTGGTGGAAAGCTGGCCATTCTGGACCGTGGAGGTTCCGAAGCCCGTGTCCCAGTCGGAAGGCGCCGCCGTCACCGTGTGGGTGAAGGCATTGTAGTTGAAACCGGTCCCTCCGGTCTTCCCCGCGATGCCGCCGTTGTTGTAGCTGAACGGCTCGCTGCCGATGGTTTGGCCTTGCAGGGCACCGGAGAGGGCGGCGAAGGACACAATGAGGCGTAACAGGGTTTTCGGGCAAAACATCATGGGCTGGGAGATCCCGGTCGGGGTTTTCACCCGGTAATGTGATTTTCGTCCTTTTGTTCCGCCATATTTCGATCCGCCTTGGGCGATTCGGCCCGCCCCGAGATTTTTGGCGGGTTGAAGGGTGTCGCTTTGGGGTTAAAAACGCAAAATCCGTCATTCCGCCGTATGTTTGCCGTACGATTCCCGGGGTTAATGAGAGAAATTTTGTCATTGAGTCATCCGCTGCGGAATTTGGAGATTTGCGGGACTTTCTGGTTATCAGGGAGGTAGGTGAAACGGTGAAAAGTCGGGCGGGGGGAAATGCAACAAAAGCCAACTCCACGGAGTTTTTTTTCGAAAATCCGGGGCCGGTCCGGGGCGATTGGGCGCTCAAGGGGGTGGAGCAGGAGGTCAGGTTGCCGCCAGTGGCGGGGGTGGCGTTGGAACCGGTGGTATTCATCAACGGGAAGAATACCAAAGCGGGGATCTGCTCTCAACCAAGGGCGCGTCTGCCAATATCGATCGTCAGAAATGTCACATCACAAGGTTGTTCCGCGTGCAAAAACGGACCGGCTTTTGTGGTGATCATTCGATAGGAGCGGGGGAATCCGCGCCAACCGGACCGTTAGAGACCAGGGTCTCTTTCAAGACAGCCATCCTAGAGATGGATGATCCCGCGCTGGATCGCAACCGTGACCGCCTCGGTGCGATCTCGTGCCGGCAGCTTCGCCAGGATGTTTTTCAAATGCGCCTTCGCCGTGTGTTCCGTGATATTCAGCGCGATAGCGATTTCCCGGTTGGAGCTTCCCCGCGCCAGTTCCTTGAGCGCCTGGATTTCCCGCGGGCTGAGTTCCTCGCGCATCACGCGGCTGGCGAGGCGTCGCGCGACCTCAGGCGGAATCCACTTTTCGCCACGCAGGATGGCCCGGATCGCGGGTATCAATTCCTCTCCCGGCGAACTTTTCAGGATATAACCGGCCGCTCCGGCTTGCAGCGCGCGGTAGATATCGTCGTCGCCATCGCTTGTGCTCAGGACCAGGATCCGTGCCCCGGGGAATTCGGTCCGGATCGCGGAGACAGCTTCCGTTCCGGAAAGCCGGGGCATCAACAGGTCCGTCAACAGGATGTCGGGCTTGAGACGGCGGTAGAGTTCCACGGCTTCATGGCCATCCGCAGCTTGTCCAACCACCGTCATTCCCGGTTCGGTGGAAATCAAGGCGGCGAGCCCCATCCTGACCACCGAGTGGTCGTCGGCGAGCACGATGCGGATGTCCGGGGAAGAGTCTTTCATGGCGTGACGGGAGAGATGGAAAATGCGGCAGGCAGGAAGGCGCGGATGGAGGTGCCGCCACCGGGACGGCTTTCGATTTCCAAGGATCCGCCGATGCGTTGGGCACGCTCGCCCATGCCGGACAATCCGAAGTGCCCCTGCTGGGGCCCCTTGACCTCACCGGCGGAAAATCCCTGGCCCGAGTCATGGATCTCCAGGATCAACTGTTCCTTTTCGAACCGGAGATGGATTTCCAAATCCTTCGCACCGGAATGTTTGATGGCGTTGGTGAGCGCCTCCTGGCCGATGCGCAGGAGGTTTTCTTCCTCGAATTCGGACAAGGGCCTGGGCTCTCCGCTCTGCATCACTTCCACGTTCATCCAAGTACCTTCCGTCAGGCGGTGCGAGGACTGGCGCAAGGCTTCCAACAGGCTGAAATCCTTCTGTCCCCGCGAGCGGAGGTTCCAAACCGAGTCCCGCAATTCCACCTGGGTCTGGCGCATCAGCGTGCGGGCGAGTTCCAAGTGGTGTTGCGATTGT
This sequence comes from uncultured Verrucomicrobiales bacterium, assembly GCA_964247045.1. Classification (GTDB taxonomy): domain Bacteria; phylum Verrucomicrobiota; class Verrucomicrobiia; order Verrucomicrobiales; family Akkermansiaceae; genus Luteolibacter. The sequence continues at coordinate 2,171 of CAXTTX010000113.1, forward strand.
TCGGGCAACCTCTCCCGCAGCCGCGAGGCGGTGTCGAGTTGCAGCGACACCCCCGTGAGCCCTTGTTGCAAACCATCGTGGAGTTCCTCCGCCAGCCGTGTCCGTTCGCCGATGATTGCCTCGAACCTAACCTCCGCCTCCTTGCGCTGGCTGATCTGCAGTTCCAGTTGTTCGGTCCGTTCGTCCACACGCAGGCTCAGTTGTTCCTGCGCGGCCCGCAGTTCCTCGGTGACTTTCGCGCGCTCCCGGATCTCCGCTCGCAGCCGCCGGTTCTTGCGGTAGGAGGAGAGACCCCAGCCACCGAAGACCGTGATCGCCGCCAGGCTGGAGAACAGCGCGGTCATCAGCCTGCGGTGGGTGAGCCAGGGTGGGGGAGCCAGCACCTTCACCGCATCCGCGCCGCCGGCCAACAGTTTGAAGGAATCCACCCGTCCCTCGCGGTCCGCCTCGGCGAGGCACAAACCCGTCAGCCGCAACTTGCTGCCCGGCAGGAATGGCAGCGGCTCGTGGTCCTTGGGCGCGGTGTAAGGAAAAGAAGCCCTGAAAATCCTGCCGTCGCGGCGCAGGACCATGAGGACCTGCCGCTCCCCGGCGCCCGCTCCCGCCGCGGGAATCGTGCTGCTTTCCAATAAATCCGCGTCCAGCGTGACGAGGCAGGCATGGAATTTGCCGCTCGAAAGGCCATCGCTGTTAGGACTTGCCGGGGCGGGCAAGCCCTTGTTCTCTCCCGTGACCTTGACCACGGCATCCTGCAACACCGGCAGGAAACCTTCGAGCCCCTCGAAGCCCACGGCCTCCACACCGTCTCCGGGCACATGGCCTCCCAGCCCCGGTCCCTTGATGACCAGTCCTCCGCTTTCATCCTCCAGCGCCAGGCTGTCCGGTCCCAGCAAGGCCACCACCGTGCCGCGCACGCGGCTGCGTTGTCCCGGAGCGAGGTTCCTCCGGTATTGGCCGATGTGTGCCAAGGGCACCAGGTCCCGCGACATCGGGTCGATCTCCTCCGCCTGTTCCACCAGAATCTCCGAAGGATCCGCCACGAAAATCCTGACCATCGCCAGTCCCCGCCGGTGGAGCTGATAGTCCGCGGCCAGCACCCCGCGCACCCGGACGAGCGCTCCCACCCAGCCCGCCGGCGGCCCGGCTCCGTCCTTCACCCGCACCTTGACCTCGAACCGCTGTCCTCCCGAAGCCATCGTCAGTATCCACTGCCCCGCGTTCGGCGTGAAGACGCCCCTGACACGTCCCCGCACTTCCACCCGCAGCCCGTCATCGATCCCGCTCGCGAAGCGCTCCATTGAGATCGCCCGCGCTTCCGGCAGATCCGCGGTGCCCAAGACTTCCCACTTCGGTTCATTGATGTAGGGCGCAAAGGCACCCGGATGGCTCGTGCCGGTCACCTCCAACAACTGGCCGATTTCCGGCGCGGGCTTCCCCGACACCCCCACGAAAACGCCGCCCGTCTCGTCCTGGATGAAAAACTGTCCGGCCCAGTCGCTCTCTGTGTAAGTCACGACCCCGCGCGTCCGGATGGGGATCGCCTTCCTCGCCTCGTCTTCCGGTAAATTCAGGATTTCCGCTCCCTTCGTCAGCAAGGCCGGGACCTCTCCGGAAGCGGGCGCGCCGACCATGCCCGCCATCACCAGGGCGACGATGCGGTGCCCCGCTCCGCGCAGGATCATTCTCAGGTCATGCGGCATAGTCCTGACTCATTCAAGGCAGCACGGGGAATTCCTGTCGAGTCCCGCGTTGTTCCCGCTGCTTTCATCCGGGGAGGAGGGCATCCCGCTCAAGGCTTGCTGGAAACGGGAATGACCGGGCCTTTCGGCGGGGCCACGTCGGCCAGCGCCGCCCTGAGCACCCGGTCGAGCATCGGATTGAGGGCGAAGGATTGCTCGGTCCTCACGGCCTTCCATTTGGCGCGGATGGTTTCCAGGTCGTCCTTTTGCAAATCCGGCGCATCCTGCCCCGTGGGATTGAACAACCCCCAGCTATCGGAACCCGTTCCGTGCGTTGCCTTGTAGGACCACAGGGTCCAGTGCATTCCCGCCCGGTTCATCGCTGCCAGCCCGTGAGCCCACGCCTCTTCACGCGCCATGAAATTGAACTCCCCCATATAGGCCGGCACACCTTGCGTCTTGTGCGCTTCCCACTCCTTGATCTGGAAATCCATGCCGTGCTTTTGTTTTTCCAAGTTGTTCCAATCCCACTCGTAGTGATGCATCTGATAGACCACGTTCGACCATCCAAAGAGATCCGGATGCGGCAGGGCGTCCCAGCCCCAGGAAATGCGTTTGTCGCCCACCGTCCCGTTCAAGCAGCCTTCCACAGTAATGATATGGCCGGGATCCACCTCCCGGATCGCGCGGTAGATCCGGTCATACGTTGCCCAGAGCCTGCCGGGGGAGGGGGCCTCCGTAGGCTCGTTGAGCAAATCGTAGGCGGCCACCGCCGGATTGCCGCGGTAACGTTGCGCCAATGTCTTCCACAACGCCACCGTTCTCGTGATCTGCCGTTCATCTTCCCAAAGGTCCGCGCGTTCGCGCAACCTTCCCGTGCTGGCGTGCGCCGTTTGGCCTCCCGGTGCGCCGTGCAGGTCCAGGATCGTGTAGATGCCCCGTTCCCGCGCCCCGGAAATCACCCGGTCCAGCCTGGCAAAGCCTTCCGGCAAGGGGGCACCTTCCTCGGTTTGCAGGTTGCGGTACCAAAAGGGCACCCGGATGACGTTCATCCCGTAGGAAGCGATCGCATCGAGATCCCGCGCGGTGATCCAGTTGTCCTGATAGATCTCCACCAACTCCGCGGCCGCCTTTTTCCCGAAACGGGACTGCAGCGTTTGCTCCGCGGAGTGGTGGTCCTTGAGACCGGAGGAATCCATGGGACTCATCCACGGTTCGAAAACCAGCCAACTGCCCAGGTTCACCCCCCGGAGCATCACCGGCTTGCCAGTGCCGTCCACGATTTCATTCTTCCGCGTCCTCAGGAAAGAAACGTCACCCGTCTCGCCCCGGGCAAGGGTGATCAGCAGTGTGGACGCGAGAAGGGTCAGTTTAAATGATATCACGGTTCGGGGTTTCCACTCAGTTCGTGACCACCGCCCGGAGGAATCCTTTTCCGGCCAGTCCGTTCGACGCATCCAGCGAGAAACTCCGGTATTCGTAGGCGGGGTCCCCGCTGAGATCAGGCAAGCCGCTGGTGACCGGTGTCACCTCGCTGACCGCAGCTCCCGCGCCGGACAAGATCAGGCTCCCGTGGATGGCGTAGCTCAACCCATCGACCTGATGGGCCAGCGGAGTGCCGGAGAATGGCGCCACGTTGCCCTTGCGGATCGCGACCGTCAGGATCAGTTCCTTGTCGGTTCCCGCGTCGGAACTGTCGGCGACGAACAAGGTCGAGCTTCCGGTGTTCCCCCCTGCGAGCGGGTTGCCGCGGAAGGCGAACTCCGCGAGGTTCGTCGCCCCATCCTTGTCCGGATCTCCAGCCGGGGTCGCGTCCGCCCCGGGCTGGATGGCGGTGATGTTTGTCTGGGCCCATGTCGTGTAGGGACTTCCCGTCACAGGAGCCGTCAGCTTGATCTTCTTGCCGCCGTCGGCGTATTTGAGGGTGTAGTTGTGTCCCCCGATAGTCACGGAGGATCCTTCCGGCAGACTGGCGAAGGTGCCTGTCAGGGTGCCCGTGTAGGTCGCCAGCGTGAAGACCGCGCCGCTCGCCGGGTCGGCGGTTCCCAAGTTGGTTACTCCCAGGTTTGAACCGGTGAGGGTCAGATTACCTGTCACCGCCAGCTTGTCCGAGGCGCTGTTGTCGGTGTTGATGTCCAGATAGAAATCCGAGCCGGAATCGAGTGTCAGCCCGTTGCCGAAGGACAGCGTCGCGAGCGTGAAATCGGTCGCGCCGGGGGAAATGTGGCTGCCGCTTGTCACTTCCGCCGTTCCGTGGACCACGCCGTTTCCGCCCAGTTGACCGCCACCGGTTACCGTCACGCTGCTGTCGGCGTGGGTGCTGCCGTTCACGAAAACCTTGGCCCCTTGGATCGAGGTTGCCCCGGTGTAAGTGTTGTCAGCCGTGAGAAACAGGAGGCCTCCGCTGTTAGCGATACCGCCGCGGTCCAACGTGTCGACGGTCAGCGAACCGCCTCCAGAGATCACCCCTTGGATCGTCCCGCTTGAGGAGCCGAATCCATAATAGTTCGCCAGGCCCACCTTGCTGTCGGAATCCAGGACGACCTCTCCATTGTAGGAACCGGCACCCGTTTTGAAATGCCAGCCGATGGTCCCGCCCGCGAGCGCGACGAGGTTGGAGACCTTCGTGCCCTCCTGGAGGCTCAGCCACGCGCCGGAGCGCACTTCCACCGTGCCGGTTCCCAGGCTGTTGTTGTTCTGCACCTCCACCACTCCGTCCGCGGCGAGTACGCCGCCGGAGAACGTGTTGTTACCCGCCAACTTCAGCACGGTCGGTCCTTCCTGGATGATCGCGCCGCTGTTGCCGGTGCCGTCCGCAATCACCCCATTGAAGCTCACTGATTTCCCCGCGCCGCCCGTCACCTTCACCGCCCCGCCCAGCGGGCTCGGGTCGATCCAAGTCGTCGCGATGTCGGAGGAAAAGGTGATGTTACCCTCCGCCGCGTCCACGGTCGTTCCCCGCAGCACCAGGCTGGAAAAGGCCACGTAATGCGGACTGGCGCCCGCGTTGCGGATCGTTGATGGCAATGCCTGGTCGTCATTCCCGTTAGGCGCAAGGATCGGCGTGTCCCCGTGGAGGATGAAAGTGGCCGCGCCTGAATCGAAAACGATCCCGTGGAAGGTGTTCCACCATCCCAGGTTGTTCCAGGTGTTGCCACCGGTCGGCGTGCCGTCTCCGGCGAAATGCAGGATCGAGTTGTTGTTCGTTTCCGGCGCGGCACCGCCCCAGTTCGCGGCAACACTCCAGTCCCACGATCCTCCCGCGCCACCCGACCAGGTGATTTCATTGGCGAGCAAGGGCTGGAAGGTGGGGGCCAGGGCCGCCCCGGCGATGAGAATTGATACGGGTTTCATGGTGCTTTCGGGTTTTTAGTGGAAAATTGAACGGGACATCGGACCGGGTGTTTCACTCGCGCCAACCGATCTGATAGATCGGGCAATAGTTCTCCACCGCGCCGCCCCAGGCGCATACCTTGTGATACTCGGCATAAGACAATGCGGCGATGCTGCCGTCCGCGTAGCCGACGTTCACCTTCGCCCCGCTGCCCGGGAAATGGGACCAGGCCTCCACCGGCCAGTCGCCCCAGTGCTTGTCGAAGATCACCACGGCCCTGCCCCAGTCGTAGTTCGGCGTCTTGCCCGGAGCTGTGAAGGAATTGTAGCGGTACTGCACGCCGTCCTTCATCCATTTCCTTTCGGCGTTCTTCTGTGCGGCGGGGCAGGTGAAGACCGTGTTTGCCAAGGGGACACGCTCCGGCTTCGGGGCGTCTCCGTTGAGATAGGGCCACAACACGTCCTGCATCCACGGGCCGCCATCACGTTCCATGTCTGGAAACCGCCCGTTGCGGTCTGTCGATGCCAGCACGGTCGCCGCCGTCAGCGACTTGATGTTTGTCATGCAACGGACGTGGTCGGCTTTCGCGATTCCTCTTCGCGCCATCGTCGTCGCGACAACCGCGAGCACCGCGATGATGCAGATTACCACCAGGAGCTCGGTGAGGGTGAAGCCGCCACGGCCGGGTTGGTGGAATTTCCGGGACAAGGGCGCGGTAAAGCGAAGGGATCGACGGGAGACGTTCATGGGTTCGGGTTTTTGAGATCCGGCGGCGCTTTTCCCCGCACGGGGAAAGGAGGCTATCCGATTTCAAGCACCAGCCTGACAAATCGCCCCTGCCTTGTAATCCCCAATAGGGATCGCCATTCGCTTACTCTTTCGGGTAATCGGCCCGGGCTTCCACCATGCAGCCGTTCGCCCTGCTGAATGACAGGTCCGCCGGGGGATACGGCATGGAATCCATGGGAGTTCAGGTTTCAGCGGAACTCGCCGAAATGGATGTCCTCGGGGACGGAAGGGGAGTCGAGCAATTGGATCGTGGTGGCGGGACCGAGGGCGGCGGGCTCATTCCATGAACGCAGGAACCAGACGACTTTCTTGTCCGGGGTGATCTCGAACGCCTGGGCAGGCGCCTTGGCCGTGTCGATGGGGCCGTCCCAAGAGTTGACCCAATTGTTGAGGAGAGTGTTTCCGTTAGGCAGGCGGGTCGCGAGCTGGAAATTCTTGATCTCGTGCCCCGGCAGATCCGCGGCAGTACATTCCCAAACTGTTTCGCCGGTCGTCTTTACCTCGCGGATGAGCTTGGTGCCGACGACAAGTGTATTGCCGTTGGGAAGACGGGTCGCGGACCATGGGCCGGGAAACCCAACGGTCCAGACTTCCTTCCCGCGGTCATCGTACTCCGCGACCTTGCCGTGGTCCATATGGGCAACGAGCAGGGTGCCCGCCGCGGTCAGTCTCGCGTGGCGGAACTGACCGTGGGTACTACCGCGGTTGCCGACCTCCAGGGGGAACTCGCGTTCGGATTTCCCTGTGGTCACATTGGCGACCACGCACTTGGGTTCCGGACCGTTCTGGATGTAGACGATACGATCCTTTCCGATGGGTTGTGCGGTGTGAATTTCGCAGCCTTCGGGAGCATCCTGGTTCCACAGGATTTTCTTCAAGGGGTCGATGAGGGTCACGCCAAACTGATGGGCGAACAACACGTTGCCGTTGGAGAGCAGGACGGCATCGCTGATTTCCCCACGGCTGCCGGGATTATGATAGCTCCAGATGATTTCGCCCTTTTTGACGATGTACATGTCCTGGGTC
>CAXTTX010000113.1:9008-12499 GCA_964247045.1 uncultured Verrucomicrobiales bacterium
GGCGTAGAAAAAATCATGACCCGCGAGTGAGGCGGAAGGTTCGGCACCGGCTTGGAAAAATGCCAGGGCGACAAAGGCAAGGGAGAGGTGGGTTTTCATGGTTTGATTCTGGTCCAGCGTGAGGCAGGAGCGCCAGCCTTGATCCAACAGGCAGTCCCGAAACGGTCACCGAACATCCACGAGGCTAGAGGAGAGCAGGGGCCGAACCCGGTCCTTGTCACGCCTTATCCCGCGGCAACATCCGCCGAGTGCATGCTGTTCATCCTCCGCAACCGGTCCGCCAGCACTTTCATCACCTGCTTCGCGAAGAAGGGGTTGTTCTGGATGATGAAGTTGAAGCGCTTCTCATCGATGTTCGCCAGCCGTGAGGGTTCGGTGGCGATGACGGTCGCACCGCGTGGTGAATCGTCGATCAACGCCATCTCTCCAAGAATAGCACCCCGCTTGGAGTGCTCGACGGTCTCCCCGCTGATGATGACATCCATGGCTCCCTCCAGCAGGACGTAGAAGCAGTCCCCGGACTCGCCTTGCTTGAACAGCGTCTCGCCCGTGGCGATTTCAATCGTATTCGGCTCGTAGGTGAAGAGGTCTGCTGGATTCATAAGGAAAAGATGGGAGAGGGGACCATAGCGGCAAGTTTAATACCGGAAATACCAAGTGACGGAATTGTCAGATAACCACGCTGGAATTTCGCATTTACGCGGCGGGCTGTAAAGGTTATGCGCTGGTCAGATGTCACCGTTCCTCGATTTCGTGAAAAACCGGGCCTCCCGGGAATATGCCCCGGGTGATCTTGTCATCGAGCAGGGCGGGCGGACGGGAGAGATCCTGGTTCTGGTTTCCGGAAGGGTGGAGATCCTGAGGGATGAGGTCCGGCTGGCGAAGGCCTCGGAGCCGGGCGTGGTCTTCGGCGAGATGTCGGTGCTGCTCGGCGTGCCGGCGACGGCGAGCGTCAAGGCGCTCGATCCCTCGGTGTTCGTGGTGATCGAGAATCCGCGCGAGTTCCTGATGGAGCATCCGGAGGCCAGCCTCTATGTGGCCGAGTTGCTGGCCCGGCGGCTGGACGACCTGAACAAGTATCTCATCGACGTGAAGCGGCAATACGACGGTCACGATCACATTGGCATGGTGGACGAGGTGCTCGGCGCGCTCATGCACCGCTCCCGGAAGTAACCAACTCCGGTGGAGCGAGACTCCGTGTCTCATCATCTTCCACCGAAACCCAACGGGCGGTCATCTCGTCGAAATCGACGACCAGAAAAGAAGGACGCGGACCGATCTGGCGGCCGGGATTGAAGACCCAGGTTTTTCCAAGGCGGTCGATCCAAGAGCCCTTCGAGTAAAATGGCGCGTTGTGGATGTGGCCGGAAAGCACCAGGTCCGGCTTGAAGCGGGTGATCCATTCCGTCAGGTAGGCGTCGCCGGCGGATTCCTTGCCGGTCCAGCAGACGGGTGAATCAGCCGGTGGCGCGTGATAGATCCAGACCCATTTTTCCTTGTCCCGCGCGGCATCCTGTTCGAGCTGTTTTCCGACTTCGGCCCTGGTTTCGTCCCCATCCCACCAGGGGCAGATGGTGACCAGCGTTCCGTCGATTTCCAAGCTGTCGCCATCGACATACAGTTCACCGGCTTTCGCTTCCTTCAGCCAGCGGCAGATGGACTCCTGCGCGGCGGTGCGCGCGTCACCGTCGTGATTGCCGGAACTAACAAGCAGGCGGGTGAGGCCGGAGATCCGGGTAAGGTATTTCTCCACCACGAGGATCTGCGTGTCGAGGTGGAGCTCCGACCAGAGGTCGAGCAGGTCTCCGCCGATCACCACGGTATCGAAGGCGGGAGCACTGGCGACGAGCCAGTCGAACTGCTTCAGCGCGTAGTGGAGATCGGCGACGAAGAGCATTTTCATGGCCGGGATGATCGGGGCTGGCAGATCAAAGGTGGATCCAGCCGCCGGTGATCAGGATCACATAGGCCAGCTTGCAGGTGAGGTGAAGCAGCTGGTCGGTAACCAGGCCGAATTTTTCCTCGCCCTTGCCGATATCGATCAAGGCATGCAGGACGAATTCCACGCAGCCGAGAGCGAGCGAGCCGGATACCAGCCAGACCCCCCCGGCGTGGATGATGCAGTGGGCCGTCAGGGCGACGATCCAGACGCTGTTGTTGTCCGCGTGCCGCCGGGCTTTTTGCTTGGCAATATAATCTCCCTGGAGGGGGAAATCCGCCAGCGCATGCATCACGAGGAATGCCGCGAAGAGGGCGTATGGCCCTTGTTGGACCAGCGCGCTCAATGCTGGCGGGAGTTCCAGAAGTTGTGGATGGACCCCCGTTGCTCGGCGGTGGCGAGTTTTTCATTCATGCTGCGGATGCGCCGGGCAACCTGCCGGAGCAGGCCCTTCATGACAGCGATACCCGCTTCCGGATCCGCTGCCAGGAAGCCTTCCAGCTCCTCACGGGAGATCGTCCAGATCAGGCTGGGACTGCGGACAATGGCTGTCGCGCTCGCCGTGGCGGGGTCGAAGAGATTGATTTCACCGATCGAGTCGCCTTCACCGAAGGCGGCGAGCAGCAAGGGGCGTTCGTCCGCGGAGGCCACGATGTGCAGGGTTCCCGAGAGGATCACGTAAAGGGATTCCTGGGCATCGCCTTCCGCGATGAGGATTTCACCGGTGTCGGGACGGAGGAATTTTCCATAGCCAGCCAGGAAAGCGCGGTGTTCATCGGAAACATCGGCGAGGAAACCGGCGGCAGGAAGCTCGGACAGTGGGGTGGGAGGCGTGCTCATGGAAGGGGAGGGCGAATGAATTGCTTCAAACTTGATTCCATCCATTAGCAGGGCCGCGCATGATTCCAAGGTCAATTTCGGGCACGAAACGAATGGCCCGGTGAGCACCCGCCCGGGAACGCGGCCTTGACATGCCAGCGCCTGCAATTTGACTCGGCGACATGGATGATGACGACCCCAAGCTCCGCGACGCGGAACTGCGGACCGCCATCCTAACCGGCCTTTCCGCGGTTGCTGACCTGGAAGCGAGATTCCGCAAGCCGCTGGAGCGTTTCCTGGTGGGCATGTGCGACCAAGGCGACGGCCGCTCGCAGGAAAAGGCGGTCGAGATCGCGGGACAGATTCTGGCGGAATGTTTCACACGGTCTCCCTCGCTACTGGAAAAGTGGCAGGGCGGCGACAATCTAGAGGCATTTCTCCGGACCGTGGCGGGAAACCGTCTCAGGTCCTGGTGGACTTCTCCGGAGAAGAGGCGCACGGAGGTGAACAGCGATTCCCTGTCGCTCCTGCATGCGGGGGGCAGTGACCCGCGGGGGGATCCTGCGGAGGTGGATCTGGCGGAACGGGCCCTGCGCGCCGGCGTCGCCGCGGCCATCGCGAAATGCCCGGAGGGATTGGTTTTCATGCGCTTGAAGGGGTTGCACGGTGTGGATCAGCGCTTGATTTCCCAATGTTGGGGACATCATGAAGCGCAGACTTCGCGGAGGATCCG
>CAXTTX010000114.1:0-1867 GCA_964247045.1 uncultured Verrucomicrobiales bacterium
GAGCCCAGGAGATGGGCGACAGCCGCCATCGCTCCCCCATGCGTGTGGTCCCAGTTGTTCTTACGGAAATAGGAATGCTCCCGCAGGTTGGTTTTGACTTGGAAAAAGGAGATGCCGCGCGCGCGTGCAACTTCCCAGCACGAACGGTTCGCTTCCTCTTGTCTGGCCTCGTTGCCCAAAGCGATGTCGTAACCGTGGACGTTGACCAACGCGTGGATCTTCCCCGGGTAGTTGCAAAGCGTGTGGAACGAATCAACGCCGGCGGTGAAGAACAGCGCGGTCTTGCGCCACCAGCGTTTGCCATGGCGTTTTTTCCGGGTTTCCAGCTTCGGAGGCGTCGCCGTTGGGCTCCACCATCCGTCGGAAACCTCCAGCAGACGGTTCAAATTCGTGTTCCACGTTTCGCAAACGGGAATCCTGCACGCGAGGTGATCCTTCTTCAACTGCGCGGGAATCAGGAACGCCGACAGGAATGCCTCCGGGCAGGCATGCAAAGGCACATCCTCCGACGAGAACCATACCTCCTCTCCGGCCACCACGGCACTCGCGATACAGGCCCGCCCCTCCATCCGCCTGCGGATGTTCTGGATTTTGACGATTGCCATGCGGGGGGCAGGGGGATGAGGGTTGCAGTGTTAGAATTCGCAATTTCCCGGCGTCCGGGCGAAGGGAATCACATCCCGGATATTCGCCATTCCGGTCACAAACATCAGCATGCGTTCGAATCCAAGGCCGAAGCCGGCGTGCGGCACGCTGCCGTATTTCCGCAGATCCGCATACCAGCCATAAGCGGCGGGATCCAAATTGTGTTTCGCGAAGTTCTCCATTAGCACCTCCAGCCGTTCCTCACGTTGGCTGCCTCCCACGATCTCGCCGATGCCGGGAACAAGCACATCCATGGCCGTCACGGTTTTGCCATCGTCATTGAGGCGCATGTAGAACGGTTTGATCTCCTTCGGATAGTTGAAGACCGTGACCGGTTTCTTGAAATGCTCTTCGGTCAGCCAGCGCTCGTGTTCCGATTGGAGGTTGAGGCCATATTCCACGGGGTATTCGAAGGTCTTGCCGCTTTTCTTGAGCAGCTCCACCGCGTCGGTGTAAGTGATCCGCTCAAAGGGGCGCGAAGCCACGAACTCCAGGCGCGCGCGCAGTTCCTTGTCCACGAACTTCTCGAAGATCGCCAGATCGCCCTCGCTGTTTTCCAGAGCCTCGGTGACAAGGTATTTCACCAGCGCTTCGGCCAGGTCCATATCGCCTTCCAGATCACAGAACGCGACTTCCGGCTCGATCATCCAGAACTCCGCCGCGTGGCGGGATGTGTTCGAGTTCTCCGCCCGGAAAGTAGGGCCGAAGGTATAGATGTTGGAAAGCGCGCAGGCGAAAGTCTCGCCTTCCAGCTGTCCGCTCACCGTTAGAAAGGCACGCTTGCCGAAGAAATCTTCCTCCACCTTCGCCGCCTTGTCATCTGGCAGGGTGGTTACCCGGAACATCTCGCCCGCGCCTTCGCAATCGCTGGCGGTGATGATCGGCGTGTGCACGTAGATGAAATCGCGTTCCTGGAAAAACCGGTGGACGGCATAAGCCATGCGGCTTCTCATCCGGAAAACCGCGCCGTAGAGATTCGTCCGCGGCCGCAGATGCGCGATCGACCGCAGGAACTCCGTGCTGTGCCCCTTTTTCTGAAGCGGATAATCTTCCGGTGCCTCACCGAGCACTTTCAGGGAGGTCGCGTGCAGTTCCCAATCCTGGCCTGCCGCAGGGGAGGGGATGAGTTTCCCGCGCACCTCGACGGAGGCCCCGGTGCTCGCCTTGGCTATTGACTCGTAGCCCGGAATCGCCGCGTCCGCGATGATCTGCAGGTTCTCGA
>CAXTTX010000114.1:1877-2425 GCA_964247045.1 uncultured Verrucomicrobiales bacterium
GGCAGCTGCCGTCGTTCAATTCGATGAAGGAAAACGCCTTTGAATCCCGCCGGGTCCGGACCCAACCCGCCACGTGGAGGTCGTCGGAGGGTTCCGTGCGCTTGAGAACATGTTTGATCAGCGACCGCATGGGCTTGGATAGCCAGCAGGCGTTCCCTTGTCAAAGCGAGGCCCGGATTTATTGATAGCGGGCCTACGGGAGGGAGTCTAAAATCGCCCTTACAACCCATGAAATTCACCTGTCCTCTGCTGATCCTCGCGGCGCTCCCGGTCGCCCGTGCCTGGGAACCCGGCCAAACTCCGCCCAAGATGCCCCTCGGTTCCTTCGTGCTGTCGGAAGGGCTGGAAATCACGCCTTGGGCGGCTTCTCCCCGGCTTTTCAATCCCACCAACCTGGACATCGACCACAAGGGTCGCGTCTGGGTGACCGAAGGCGTTGACTACCGTGGCAAGTCCGGCCGCATCAAGGAGGGCGACCGCATCGTGGTTCTTGAGGATACAGACGGCGACGGCAAGGCGGACAGCTCGAAGGCTTTCTGGCAGGATCC
>CAXTTX010000114.1:2435-12482 GCA_964247045.1 uncultured Verrucomicrobiales bacterium
CTGGTGTCCCCGCTTGGCATCGCCGTTTTTGACAATGTGGTCATCGTTTCCCAGCCGCCGAATCTCCTGAAGCTCACGGACGTGAACCGCGACCTGAAATTCGATCCTGCTTCCGGCGACACCCGCGAGGTCCTGCTCACCGGCTTCAACGGTAAGAACCACGACCACTCGCTCCACTCGCTGACTGCCGGTCCAGACGGGAAATGGTATTTCAACCAAGGCAACACCGGCGCGGTCTTCACTGACAAGTCCGGCAAGACCTTCCGCGTCGGCAGCTACTACTACAAGAGCGGTGGAGGTGAATGGCCCGTCGATACCAAGGCCATTTCCGGCGAGAAAAGCGATGATGGCTTCACCTATGTCGGCGGCTTCACCGTGCGGATGAATCCCGATGCGACCCATGCGGAGATCATCGGTTACAACTACCGGAATTCCTACGAGCAGACGGTCAACTCGCGCGGCTTCGTCTTCCAGAACGACAACGACGACCCGCCCGCCTGCCGCACGAGCCATGTTCTTGAGTATGGCAATGCCGGATATTTTTCCAACGACGGCACCCGCTTTTGGAACGCGGACCAGCGTCCCGGGCAGGACACTCCCACGGCCCACTGGCGGCAGCAGGATCCCTACACGATGCCTGCGGGCGACGTGTATGGTGGAGGCTCGCCCACCGGCGTCGCCTTTTATGAAAACGGCGCGCTGGGCGATAAGTTCAACGGAACCCTGCTTTCCTGCGAAGCTGCCCGCAATGTGATCTTTAGCTACAAGCCCGTGCAGGCCGGTGCGGGCTTCAAGCTGGACCGGACGGACTTCCTCACTACCAATCCGGAAAAGAAATTTGATGGAGCGGACTTCACCGGCGGAGTGAAAACGCAGGCCGAGGCCGGGGAGGAAGCGAACCTGAAGTTCAACTTCCGTCCTTCCGATGTCTGCGTGGGGCCGGATGGCGCGCTCTACGTCGCCGACTGGACGGATCCCCGGGTCGGCGGACATGACACCCAGGACGAGGCGGCATCCGGCATCCTCTATCGGATTGCCCCGAAGGGCTTCAAACCGGTGGTGCCGAAGGTTGATCCGGAGACCCTGGAAGGCGCGATTGTCGCCCTGCAATCGCCCGCGGTGAACACCCGCTATCTGGGCTTCCGCAAGCTGAAGGCCACTGGAGTTGCTGCCTACGATGCGGTGGCAAAAGTGCAGGAAAATCCGAATCCCTTCGTTGCCTCGCGCGCGATCTGGCTTCTGCCTTACATGGGTGACAAGGGCCGGGTCAAATTGAACTCGCTGATGCAGGGGCCGGACGCCGCAAACCGTCTGACCGCTTTCCGCGCGATCCGCCGGACGGATGGCGCGATCGACGCGCTGCCCTACGCCAGGAAGCTCGCCACTGATGCGGATGCCGCCGTCCGTGCGGAGGCCGCTCTTGCCATGCGTGGCCGGGATTTCTCGCAATCGAAAGAGGTGCTGGTTGCGGTAGCCAAGGGATACGATGGCAAGGACCGCTCTTATCTGGCGGCGCTGGGCAATGGTGCCGGACCTTTCACGGGCGAGCTTTGGAAAGCCGCGGGTCAAGAAATGAAGCCCGGCCCAGCGCCTGGCTGGTCGGATACCTTCGCGCGCCTGACTTGGCGGCTGATGCCCGAAGCGGCGGTTCCTTCCCTGAAAGCCCGTGCCGCGGACAAGGCGCTCGGTGACGAACGACGGAAACTGGCGGTCGACTCCATCGCCTTCATCAAGTCCGAGGACGCCGCGGCTGCGCTCATGGACCTCGGTGCTGAAGGATCGCCGGTGAGGGATCAATGCATCTGGTGGCTGCAGAACCGCAGCGAAGGGGAATGGGCCTCCTTCAACCTCAAGCCGGAACTGGAAAAGCGCGGACTTGTCGAAAAAGATGTCGCATTGACGGAGGCCATCGTCCCTCCCCGGCCACAAGACACCAAGTTCACGGTCCCCGACGTGCTCGCGCTAACGGGAGATACCGGGAAAGGCAAGGTCGCGGCGGGACGTTGCGTGATGTGCCACAAGATCGATAACGCGGGTCCCGACTTCGGTCCCGATCTCAAGGGCTTCGGCAGCAGGCAGCCGCCGGATATCGTCGCCCGCTCGATTATTGATCCTTCCTTCGATATTTCCCATGGCTTCGAGGGCACCTCCCTCAACCTTATCGATGGCAAATGGATCGACGGCCACATCATCGCCGATGGCGATCCTATCGTCATCCGCACCACGGGCGGCTTGACCCAGCGCGTGCCAAAACGACAGGTCGCCTCGCGTAAGGACATGGAGCGCTCGCTGATGCTGGGTGCCGACCAGCTCGGGATGAGCGCGCAGGACGTCGCCGACGTGGTCGAATGGCTGAAGACCTATTAACAACGGGTGGAACTGGGCGCCACGTGATTGCCAAGGGTATGATGCTCCACCTTCAGTCGGTTAGGGGAGCGCGATGATCCCAAGGGCGTGAATGAAATTGATTCGTGATCATTCCACCCTGCCAGGGACTTCCCTTAATAATTTCCAGGCCCAATGCCCTGCTTTGATCCTTGAGCTTGAAGTGAGAGCGCGCCCCTGGCATTCCATGGCAGCAGTTTGACTTTGGGCCGATAAGAAGAAACAGTAAGCCATGCGGAGCATCGTCACAGGGCTGCTTTTGCTTGTCTGCCAAGCTTTCGGCGGCGAGTGGGTGATCACCAGCGGAGGTCTATCCCCGGACAAGAAGCTCGCGGTGGCAGTCTTTCCCCAAAGTTCCGAATTTATCGATCAGGCGGACGCCACTGTTTTGCTTGTGGATCAGGTCCGTGGTCGCAAGATTGGGCCGCTGGAGGAAGTTTCTTCTTCCGGAGGGACATGGGGGACCACCACCACAAATGTCCGTTGTGTTTGGTCGACTGACAGCAACGTCCTCATCGTGAACTATCGAACGGGGCGTCTCATGCATTCAGTGCAGGTTTATCGGATTCGAGATGGCCGGGCCACCCCGTTGGTCTTGCCTGATGCGAAGACGCACCCAAAGGGGGTTGCTTTGCAGGGCCTTGAGGTCAACGCCAACCCGGGCTCAGAAGCCACATTCGGCGAGAACGGCTCTATTGATAAACGGTGTTGGGGTTACATTCCTGATTCCAGTGTGGATTACTCCAAGCTCGGGCTGGAAGGATTCGAGGGGAGCCTTCTTTTTCACTATCGCTTCGACAAGAGTGGCAAACCGACGCTCGGGAACATTACGGTTCCCCCCCAATACTCAATGAGCCGTCGGAATACTCCTGCCAAGGCCTCGCAAGTTCTGGTCACCCGGAGCTCAACCTGCAATGCGTCCCATCACACACTGGCGGGCTGTCCGTGTGCTTGCACTGGCACCACCGGAGGGTCGTCTTTTCGGTAACTTCGAGCTTCACCGGTTGCAGCCCGGTTCCCTTATGCGATCCGTCGCAAAAAGGCGGATGGTCCGAGCGGCCGCAGGAGCACCAGAAGTGGATGCCCGGTTCCACCCCGAGCACAAGGGGCTTCAAACCGCAAATGACCCGATCCGCAGGCACCGCCGTAAAAGGATCACCTCGCGCGCCTCAGTGCGAGACCGGGGCGGAAACCGCTGCCGTGGGGAGAATCACCTCGTCCTGGATCTTGTTTCCGAGCGCGGCGGTCGCGGGAGTTCTGTCGAGTTTCGGATACCGCTGCGAGGGCACTTCATAGAAGAACGTTGCCACGAGCCATCCTGCGAGGATGAGCGACGAACCACTGACAAAGCGACGGGTATTCATCAAATACTATGGAAATGTTTACTATTTCCGCTCGCAGGTTTTGGTGCCTGCGGGCTGAAATAGCAACCCTTAAAATGGCCTTTTGCGGCCGGGAAGTTTCAAAAGGGGGTTGTCGTGAAGCATTGCGGCGGCTAGCTTCGCCGCCACGGGACGACCAACTGCGGAAGGCGGTTTCCCGGACCTAGCAACTTTCCAAATCCATGGGCATTTTCAGCAAACCCCGCCTGCGCAGCCATGACCGCCGTGAAGACATGCCGGAAGGCCTCTGGATCAAGTGCCCCGACTGTGGTGCCCTGATCCACCAGCTCGAGCTGAAGCAGAACCTGCACGTTTGCCCCCACTGCTCCCACCATTTCCTCATCGAGTCCCGCGAGCGCATCGCCATGCTGGCGGACACCGATTCCTTCGAGGAAACCGAGTTGGGCATGATCTCTGCCAATCCGCTCGGCTTCAGCGGTTATCCGGAGAAAACCGCCGCACTCCGGGAAAAGACCGGGCTGGATGATGCGGTGATCTCCGGCCGCCTCACCATTGACGGGCACAAGGCGATGATCGCCGTGATGGATTTCAAGTTTTTCGCGGGCTCCATGGGGTCCGTGGTCGGTGAGAAAATCACCCGCGCCATCGAGCTGGCCATCGCGGAAAAGCGCGGTGTCATCATCGTTTCCGCCTCCTCCGGCGCACGCATGCAGGAGGGTATGCTTTCCCTGATGCAGATGGCCAAGACCTGCGGGGCGCTCGCCCTCCTCTCCGAGGCCAAGCTGCCCTATATCTCCCTGATGACCCATCCGACCACCGGTGGCGTCACCGCCTCCTTCGCCACCATTGGCGATATCAATCTGGCGGAGCCCAAGTGCATGATCGGCTTTGCAGGTCCCCGCGTCGTCAAGGAAACCACTCACCAGAACCTGCCTCCCGGTTTCCAAACCGCGGAGTTCATGCTGGAGCACGGTCTCATCGACGCGATCGTCCCCCGCGGCAAGCTGCGCGAGAGGCTTGGGGCCTTGTTAGGCTACATGATGCCGAAGTGAGGAGCGGTCGTTTCCGGGGGCGCGTTTTCCTCCGGGCGGTCGAATGGTGAGGGGGCGGATGGAGTTCTTCGGCCCTGCATTTGCCACCATCGGGCTACTTGCCGCCCCGACACCGGTAAAGCCCGGCTGACACCTGCGGTGGCGGGGCTGACAAGGTTGATCCAAACCCCAGCCCGCCGGGCAATCGTCGCTAGCCGATGATGTTTAGAGGCTTCGCGCTTCAGGTGAGACCTCCTGAAACTTTCCTGATTTTTGAACTGATACGGACCGGCGATTCGTCTAGTAACGCAACCGTGAAATGGATAACCAAATTTTGGCTTTTTGCCATGCTCGCCATCTCCCCACCCTCGGTTCACGCTGCGGAAATTCGCATCTGGACCTCACGTCAAGGGACTACCATTGAGGCCGAACTTCTCAAACTGGACGGTGTCAGCGTGAATCTCCTCGCACGGGATTCGAAGCAGATCTCCCTCAAATTTGAAGATCTTAGTCTCGGGGACCGCCAGTTTCTGGTGGAATACGGTGGTGCGGATCGCAAGATACTCACCAGCGCCGCGCCGGGTGAACCCGAGAAACAAGTGCGGATTGATCCCGCGAGCTTCAAGAAGATCAAGGACAAGGGCATTTTCATCCGCGACGATGCCGAACCAACCCTCGAATTGCTCGAGACGGATCACTTCCTGATCGGCAGCGCTGGCGACGTGCGTGACCAGTCCGTGGCGGAAACCGCCGAGCGCATGTGGCACGGCATGGCGTTCCAGCATATGAATTTTCGCCGCGACTGGGGAGACAAGCGCATGCTGCTGATCGTTTGCGAGGACCGGCCCACCTACAAGGCGGTCGGGGATTGGTATCTGAAACACCTGAACGAGATCGGCCAGGACAACGCTGCCGAGCAGGTTGCGGCCACCTGGGATCGATCCGGTGCTTCGAAAATTCTCCTTCCGGATATCACGATCAAGGATTTCAACCTGTTCCCGCTCGGCCAGGTCTTCAATGTCACGGACAAGACCCAGTTCAAGAAACCCATGAGTCCGTTCCAGATCCACTGCTTGGCCGGTCTGCTGCTCGAAAAACAACTTGGAAACGTCTCCTCGTTCGGTGCCGAAGGTTACTTCGCGGTTCTCACGGGCCACGCCTTCTACAAGGAAATCCTGCTAGGGGGAAAGAGCGAGACCCACCTGCTCGGCGCCATCGCGGACAGCGGCGGGGACGATCCCTTTGAAAAGCGCGGCTTCGAGGATGGAACCTCGTGGGCCCGCGAGCTGAAGTCCGTGATTCGCAAGGGCGAGATCAAGGTTGAACTGGCTCCCACCTTCAGCTGGACCCTGCAAAGTCTGAAGCCCGCGCAACTCGTCCTGATCTATTCATTGTCCTATTACATGCAGAGCACCCCGGAACGCCTCAACCATTTCGCCACGATGATCCGCCGCATCGAATCATCCAAACAGATCCCAGCTCCCATAGAGATCGCCCGGATCTTCGGGTTTGAAACGGTTGAGGCCTTTGAGACTGATTGGGCTCTCTTCATCAAGGAAGGCAACTTCAAATAGGATACTTGCCATGAAACCATCTCTAACGGCAGCCATCCTCCTGTCGCTCGCCACCCTCGCCCCTGCGCAGGTGGCTTCCGACATCCAATACCGCGATTTCACCGCGGCCAGAGGCAAGATCATCGAAGCCATCGTCGTCGATAAAAGCGATACCCAGGTCGTCCTCGCGCTGCGCGGCGGAAAGCGTATCACGGTGCCGGTCGAGAACCTCGGCCCGGCGGACCGCCAATACATCAAGGAATGGAACAAGGAGAAAGCCGTGTTCCTGCAGAAATGCCGCGGCCTCACCGTCGGGCAGTTGCTGGAACTCCGCGGCTACGAATCGTTCGATTTCCGTCTCGAGAGCAATTCGATTTACATGGATGGCAAGCTCAACGGGACACCGGCAAAGTTCCTCATCGATACCGGAGCCGGCACCAGCCTCATTCACCTGCCGTTCGCTGCTACCGCCAAATGCGAGGTCGGTCCCATGAACGAGAAGATCCAGGGCGTGGCCGGGGAAGCTCCGGCCGGTTGGACGGACGTCCCGACCATTTCCTTCGGGGAATCGGTCTTCAAGGGGCGCAAGATTCTCGCGGCCGATCTGGCAAACGGCCTTCCCGAGGGTGCCAAGGTGGGCAAGGACGCCATCCTCGGCGCGGACATCATGAGCCAGCTTGACTCCGTCATCTCCTACCCGGAACGGAAGATATTCCTGCGTCCGGACCGCTCGGACATCGTTTCCGGTGAAACCGGTGACAAACCCGTCGCCGGCGCGGAAGCAGGCTCGTTCCGTATCTTCAAGACCAAGGATAACAAGGTGTATCGTGGAAAGATTGCTTCCAAAACTCCTTCGACCGTCACCCTCACCCTGGTTGATGGAAAAACCTCCCAGGTTCCGGTTTCAGCGTTTGTCGATTCGGACGTCCGCTACGTCGCCGATTGGAGCGAAGCCGGCGCGTTCTTCCTCGATTATTGCCAGAACCTGACGATCCAAGAAGTGTTGGAACTGCGGAAATACCAGTCGTTCGAGTATGAACGGCGTGGCAACCACATCTTCGTGGGTGGCTCGCTGAATGAACACAAGGTCACCTTCATGATAGACACGGGGGCGGATGGCACCTGTCTCAACATCGCGGATGCCAAAAAATACGATTGTGTCGTCGGTGAAAGCGACCAATGGGTCTATGGAATCGGCGGCAAGGCTCCGGCAGCTGTCACCACCATCCCCAAGCTTACCATGGGGGATGCCGTCCTGACCAACCGCAAGATCCTCTCCACCGATCTTGCTCGCGGCAGCGGCGTCGACATGGGCTACGTCGGTCTCTTTGGCGCGGACTTCATGCGCGAACTCGATGCCGTGATCACCTATCGGGAAAGCCGGGTGTTTCTCCTCCAGCGCGAGACAACGCTGAAATAACCATGGAGATCAAGGGGCTTACCCCTCCACCGGCGGCGTCACGACCACCACGCGTTCCACGCCGCGGCTGGAAAACTCTTCCCAATACCGCTTCTCCCACGCCGAGGTCCGCGCGCGGCGTTCCTCCTCGCTGAGCTTCTCCCACTCCGCGAATCCGATCGCCCGGGCCAGATCCCGGTCCGCCAGCCGCACCGCGAGTTCATCCCAGAAACTCTCGTTGCGGAACTCCTCGTAGCACTCGTGATAGAAAAGGTTTTCCTCCTTCTCCGTCTTCACCCGGAAGCGCTGGCTTTCCTCGTCGAATTCGATCCAATCCGAAAGCCCGGAATGCCCGGCTTTCTCCAGAATCTTGCTTTCAAGGTCCTCGAAGGCGGAAACCTGCTCGTTCGCGGTTTCCTTCTGGTTCCACGAGGCCACATTGGCCGCGAGGCTCACCATTTCCACCAAAGTGGCAAGTTCTTGATCTGAGAGGCGCAAATGCATTTCGTGCGGGGAAGAAACCACCCCCGGGCCACCCCCGCAAGCCCGCAACACTCCGGGCTTGATCTTCACCCCGCCGCCGGGGCAGCCTTCCGCCCTGCCCTGCACGAGTAGCTCAGCGGTAGAGCAACCCGTTTACACCGGGTCGGTCGGCGGTTCGATCCCGTCCTCGTGTACCACCCCCTTTTTTCCGGAGTGGCTGGCACCGCTTCAGGACAGGTGCCAAACATCCAGACTCTTCCCGATTTCCCATCCCCCGGGCGTTTCGTCAATCACGCCCCGGCTCAGCCAGCCATCGTTCCATTCCACCCAGTGCGGCTTCCCCGGTGCCATGAACGAGCCTGTGTTGATGATGCGCTTCCCTTTCCGCTCCCAACAGCCTTCCCAGTGGAAATGGCCGATGATGAGGAATTCGGCATCAGGAAAGTAGCGCTCGCAGAATTCCAGGCCCGCGTTGCCCTGCGTGAACCAAGCCTCCAGCATCTTGACTGCCCGGATCGGTGGCAAGATCGCGTCCCAAGCCCTTTGGAAAAAATGCCTCCCGGAGGGATATTCCACGGAACACAGCTCCCGGGCGATCTTCCGCGCCACGCGCAGGCGGTCCTCTACATTCCGCTCCGCATCCGGGTATTCTCTCCAGAGTTCCATCACCCGCTCGCCGCTGACCAGGATCTCCCGCTTCCACGGTGCCCCGTCGAAAAGCAGCGCGTCACCGTGGGTGATGACCACACGGCCTCCGGCCAGCTCCACCCAACCGGGACCGGCCCATCCCGGATCGTGATTGCCGGAAAGGAACACCGCTTCCACCCCTTCATCTTGGCAAAGCCGCCGCAGGCCCTCCAACATTTCCGAGGATCGCTCGTAAAACGGCTTCGCCAGCTCCTGCCAGGTGTCGCCGTTGAATACGACCGTCCCCGCGCCCGCGATCAAGGGCCGGAGCGATTCAACGTCGGAAATCCGGGAAACCTTGTGTCCCAGGTGAAGGTCGGAAAGCACCCGGACCGGTTCATTCATTGGCAACCCGGCGCTGTCGCACCGCCTCGAAAACACAGACCCCGGTGGCCACCGAAACGTTCAGACATTCCACCTTGCCGGCCATGGGGATCGAGGCCAGGAAATCGCAATTCTCCTCCGTCAGGCGCCGCATGCCTTTCTCCTCCGCGCCCATGACGAGGGCCAGCGGGCCCTTCAGATCGAGATCGTAGATCGATTTCGCCTTCGCATGGTCCGAGGTGCCTACAAGCCAGACGCCCGCCTCCTTCAGCTTTTCCATCGTCCGCGCCAGGTTCGTCACCTGGGCGAAGGGCACATGGTCGGCCGCTCCCACGGAAATGCGTCGCACGGTTTCCGTGATACCCACCGCCTTGTCCTTTGGAGCGACCACGGCATGGACTCCCGCCGCGTCCGCGGTGCGGAGGATGGCACCCAGGTTGTGGGGATCCTGCACGCAGTCCAGGATCAGGATGAACGGGTCCTTTTTCTCACCCACCAAATCCGCCACGATCGCCATCAGGTCGTCTTCATCCAGCGATGGCGTTTGTTGCTCCATCGCCTGCGGCTGGACGTGCCGGTTCTCGCGGGCCTGTTTGTTGTGGCCTCCATGTGGTGCGGAATGGCGTGGTTTCATCCCCGGAATTTCCATGAAGAAAACCACCGCGTCGAGCGACGGTTTCGGGGAATTGACAGCCCGTGAAAATGAGACCCCATCCGCACAAAAAAGCGGTCCCGCGAGAGCGGGACCGCTTGAAGTGTGGATCACGGAATGAAACCGCGGCTTACGGGGCCGGGATGATCACATGCAGGCGCGTGAACAGCTTGGGAGCCCCGGGAGTGGA
>CAXTTX010000115.1:0-12445 GCA_964247045.1 uncultured Verrucomicrobiales bacterium
ATGCGGAGGAGGATGCGGTCGCAGGAGTCGCGGACCCAGCGGAGGTGGAGGTCGCCGGGGCGGCGGCGGGAGACGACGGTGAAGGTGGCGGTGCGCTCGTCGCCGGGGCGGTGGTTTTCGATGCGCTGGAGGAGGGAGATCATCTGGGGGCCTTCGAAGCCGGAATCGAGGTTCTGGCGGATGTGCTCGAAAAGGTAGGGAAGGTATTCGGTCTGGGTGCGGATGGTGGTGCGGCGGACGGGGGTGTATTCGCGGTCAAGTTCGTCGAGGATTTCCCCGGTGCTGGCTTCGGGGGCGGAGTCGTAGGCGCGGTCGCAGTGGCGCTTGTAGAGGACGTAGAGGCACCACGAGGCCGGGATCATAAGGGCGGCGCAGATGTAGAAGAAGCGGGAGAGGGCGAGGATGGGTTCCTGGGGCATCGGAGAAGTTTGCTAGTGGCTAGTTTGCAGTGTTTTGACGGCGGAGCTCCAAAAGTCGACCAGTCCGTCTCAAATCCTTCGGATTGGTGGGGAGATGTGAAGTAGGATGAGGATCGGGGTGGGGCAAGGGGGGAACTGCAACAAATGCCAAGGTTTTGGGGAAAAATTTGATGAGGCTGGGGGAGCGGGGATTGAGAATTAGGGAGATATGGGAAATGAGGGCGGAAAAGGGGCTGAAATGGCGGTGTTTTGCCGCATTTTGGCGACAAAATGAGGAGGATTTTTGTCGATTTTTGTCATTTGCCGCATGATGCAGCAGTGTTTTTGTCATTTTGACAAAAATGGAGGGGCGGAAAATTGGCGGGACAGTGAATAAGGATCCGAGATAAACGCGGGAATTTTTGACCACTGATTTCACAGATTTACTGATTAGAAGAGGAAGTTTGATGGAGAACGGAACAGAGGAACGTTGTTCAAAAAGCCGTGCTGTGTAGGGGGCTGGTGGCGGGTGATGAGATTATCCGGTGGGGGCAGGTGCGGGGTGAGCCAGCGGATGTGGAGTGTTGGGGCGTGGTTTTGGCTCGGGGAATCCGACGGTTATTGTAGCATCGGAGGGGCGGGTTTTCTAGTTCCGGGGTGTCTGCCAATATCGAATGTCAGAAGGGTTTGGCTGCCAACGGCATGGAGCTGCAAAATGGGCACGGGTCTATCGCCCGGAGCAAGGGAGGGCGGAGGCCCAGGGGCGGGGTGCGCAGAGGGCAATCCGCCAAGAGCTGTGGAGGCCCGGGAGTGGGGCTCCCGGTGGGTCAGGGTTTGGTTACCTGGAGGCGGAGCCACTGGGCGGCTTCGGCGGGGACGGGAGAGGTGGAGCGGACGGTGATGGTCTCGGATTGGGGGCCGGCGGGGGTAGTGTCGATGATTAGGCCGGTGGTGGACCAGCTGTCGTCGAGGAGGGAGATGCTGCGCTGGGGGGTGTAGATGACATCGGGGCGAGCGCCGAGGGTGGGGCGGGTGAAGGAGAAGGTGGGATAGGTGACGCCGCCGTCGATGACCTGGCCTGCGGTGAAGGGGCTGCCTGTGGCGGCTTCCTGGGGATCGCGGCCGAGGGCGAATTCGGCGAGGTTGGTGAGGCCGTTGGCGTTGTCATCGCCGGTGGGGAGCGGAGGGGCCTGGAAGGATTTGGCCCATTGTTCGAAGGAGGTGGTTCCGGCGTTGCCGTAGTTGAAGCCGGTTTGGGAATCGACGACGACGTTGGAGGCGGGGCCGACGTCGCGGATCTGGAAATTCCCGAAGCCGTTCCAGCCAGAGAGGCTGACGCGGGTGGCGACCTTGCAGGGGATGTTGCGCCAGTAGGTGGCGGAGGCGTTGACGGAGACGGTGAAGTCGAAGGGGACGCCGTAGCGGAAGGTGAGGGTGTGCTGGCGGGGCTGGTTGAGGAATTCGGTGCCCGTGGTTTCGGAGGAGGCGCTGAAGACAGTGATCAACCGGGTGTAGGAATCGCCGACGTTAATGTCGGGCTGGCCGTCGGCGGTATCGGCATCGGCGGCCCAGCGGTAGTTGATGGAGGCCTGGTAGGAGCTGGACTGGTAGGAAACGGAAGGGCCGGCGCTGAGGTTGCCGTTGAAGAAGAGGGTGAAATCGGCGGTGCCGATGGTGCCGGTGGCGATGCCGGGGGCGGAGATGGTGATCTGGTCGAACCAATAGGCCCGGCCGCCGAGGCTGGGCTTGCCGGAGGGGCCCGAGGGGCCGGAGCCGTCGGAGCTGCCGGAACAGGAACCGGAGAGGGTGTGGAAGCTGGCGGAGCCGTGGGCTTTCATGCCCGCGGAATCGGCCGCGGATTGGGTGACGATGCCGGTGCCCCCCTTGTCATAGGTGCTGAAGTTGGAGGCGGTATTGGGCCAAGAGGAGCGCAGGGTCATTGCCCCGAGTTCGGCGGCGGTGAGGAGGGGGACCTGGGCGGCGAGCAGGGTGAGTGCTAACAGGAGGGCGGAGGGCTTCCGGGAATGGGAAGGTGAGACGGGGGTATAGTACGACCGGCGGGGGGAGTCAGTTGTGTTCACGGGGGAGTGGGGGAGGGGTTTATCGGAGCGATGTGCAACGATTTGCGTATCTAATCATGGCCCTGGGAGAAGAGTCAAGTTAGGAGATGGGGGCAAAATGCAATGCTAGCAGATGAAGATATTAACCGCGGAGGCGCGAAGGTCGCGGAGGAATCGCAAAGGAAGAGGTGAACCACGGAAATCACGAAAGGCACGGAAGGGGGAGGAGAAGGCGGTTAGAGGGTATCTGTCGGGAACCGCAATGGGAACGAAGTGGACATGGACGGAGCGAAGCGCAGTCAAATGGACTGGATTGACGCAGATGGAAGAGGGATGATTGGAAAGAGGGCTGCTTCGCTCCGCGAGCTACGAGGTCCAAGGGGCTGTTAGCGGGCTTTGGTTTTTGCCCAGCAGGCTTTGCGGTGGGGGCAGTAGTTGAGGGAGTAGCGGGCGCCCGAGGTGGCCTGGGTCCATTGGTCCGCGGAGATTTGGGAGATCATTTTGGGGTTTTGGAGGGTGACGTAGTGGCCGGTGGAATCGACATAGCGGATGTCGCGGGGGACGAGGGAGGTGGTGGGGACGGCGGCGGTGTCGACGGTGTAGGCGAGGGGGGCGTTTTTGACGGTGGTGTCGCGGACTTTCCAGAAGCGGGGTTGGGCGTTGGAGCAGCAGGAGGAGGCTAGAAGGGGGAGGACCGCCAGGAGGGCGAGGGTGAGGAGGGGTCTTTTTTCCATGGCGGGATGGGAGTTTTTAACCACGGAAGGCACAGAACACACGGAAAAGGATTGGGATCGGAAGAGTTTGCCGCAAAGGCGCAAAGGTCGCAAAGAGTCGCGAAGGAAGAAGGGGTCGTGGGTGGAAGCGAAACGCGGAGACGCGGAGGTCGCGGAGGAAGAGCGCGGAGGGGAAGAAAACCTCGAAAGGCTCGAAAGAGGCACGAAAGTGGATTTGACAAAGGGAATGCGGTGACGGGGAATCGAAGAGTGAAACTTTCCCGGGCTCTTTCCGTTTTGGCCAAATCGACGATGTGGCGGGCCGCCGTTATCATGAGCTTGATCGCGAGCCAGACTTCGCAGGAGGCCGAGGCTGCCATCGTGATCCACGGGCCGACCCGGACGACGACGGGGACGTTGGAGATCACCCAGGATCTTGTCTATACGATCACGACGAATCTCACGGGCGGGGGAGGGCCTTGGGCGCTGGTGATGGACGGGCTGATGCCAGCGGGCAGCATCGACTCGGGGTCAACCTACAGTGACTTGTCGTCGCCGCTGGTATTCCTGCTCAACGGGAACCCGCTGGGCGGTATCTGGTATACCAGCCTTCTGGACAACGTGACCGGCGGGAGCAACTCGACGAGCAAGGGAGATGCCTTTTTTTACATCCTCGATACGCCCAACCTGGTGGCGGGCGACAAGCTGACCTTGAAGGCGGGCAGCTTCATCCTCGGCACCACCAGCTCGATCCAAGGCACTTTCAATCCGTTGAGCTCCCAGACCTTCACCGGGGACACTTTCATTGTGAATGTGGGCGCGGTGAGGATCAGCAACCTCGTGCCGGCCCCTGAACCGGGGAGTGCCCTACTGGGCTCGGCAAGCTGCGGGTTGTTGTTGCTGAGACGCCGGCGAAGCGTCCGGAGCTGAAACCCGTCCTCCGGAGGATGGTTGCTACCGGAGGTTTCCCGCATTCGCAGACGTTTGGCGTGAGAGAAGAGGGCGATCGGATATTGAGGGCTGCCCAGGGTTTCTCACAGGCCCTCCATCTGCGATTGCCCCTCCTTGGTTATAGTTCGTCCTCGATGAAGGCGAGGACGAGGTCGAGGAGTTCGTCCATGCCGGCGGAGAGTTCTTCTTCAATTCCGGCGAGGTATTCTTCTTCCGTCTCGGTGTAGTCGTGGCGGTCCTCCGGGCGGGTCTCGCACCAGCGGCTGGCGTTGAGGGGATCGACCAGGGCGGTGGCGCCGATGAGCTCTAAGGAGTTGATGACCCGCTGGTGATTGACGCCGCTCTGCCAGAAGCCGTGCAAGCCATCGTCGCCCTCGAGGAGGGGAAGGGTCTCATAGACATCCATGAGGGCGCGCTCCTCGCGGGTGAGCTTGCGCCCGGCGGATTCGGTCTCGAGGCGGTCGACCAGCACCTCGACTTCATCCGGCCATTCGATCGGTTCATGGGAAAACATCGCGCGCGGGTTTAGAACGGGGAGGGGAGGGGGGCAAGTGAAAGGAACAAGGGGGAAGGCCGCCGGCAAGGTGGCTTCCCGGCAGCTGAAAGGATGAAATGTTATCAGGCGAGGACCGACGCCGTTGATTCCAACCGTCCGCTTCTTCAGGCTGTTAAGGCCCATCTCGCGGACGGCGGGTACGGGAGGATTCCAGCTTTCTCAGGCCCAGGAGGATATAGAGGGGGACGGGGAAAAGGATGGGGACCACCCATAGGACCGAAACCGGCGGTTTCGAATCCGGATAGAGCCTGCTGCAACCACTGCCGATGGCGACGATCCAGCCAAAATAGGAGAGGGCAAAGACGTAGGTTTTCAGGACCTGCAGCCATTGGATGGGCAGTTTCTCGACCAGGGTGTAGAAGGAGGAGCGACCGCAGACTTGATACGTGTCCGCACCGGTCAGGCGGATGAGACGACAGGATGAAAGCGGGATGATGGGGATGTAAAGGATGGTGAACCATCTGGTGGTGATGACGCTGCCATCAGCCCGGGGAGATGAGGCGCCATAGAAGCGGGTTCCTATTCCATTGATGGATGCAGGCATGGCTTTCCGATGGCGAGAGGGACAACGGATTGCCTAACAGAGCTGGCGGGGGAATGGAAGCTGGAATTTCGACGGGCGGAACGATTCCAACCGCCGGGGAAATGGTCAAAGATCCAGGGACCGAGCCCACTCACCAGCGGCTGGCGTTGAGGGGATCGACCAGGGCGGTGGCGCCGATGAGCTCTAAGGAGTTGATGACCCGCTGGTGATTGACGCCGCTCTGCCAGAAGCCGTGCAAGCCATCGTCGCCCTCGAGGAGGGGGATGGTTTCGTAGACGTCCATGAGGGCGCGCTCCTCCCGGGTGAGGGCGCGGTCGGCGGATTCGGTCTCGAGGCGATCGACAAGAACCTCGACTTCATCCGGCCATTCGATCGGTTCATGGGAAAACATCGTGGGTGGGTTTAGAACGGGGAGGGGAGGGTTGCCAAGCGAAAGGAGGGCGGGGCGGGCAGACTTTAGAAAAGTGTGGCCCTATGACCACTTCTTGTAATAAAAACCGGGACAACCGGCATGAAAGCAACAGTACCCAATTCCGAATGGTATTTCGGCGAAAGCAGAAAACTCGGCCTGCCGTTTCGATGTCCTTTTGCTAACGTCAATTCCTGTCCCCGCTACTACTCAAGCCTATCTCTAATGGGGCGAGCTGGCTGCACGAAGATCGAGAAAAACGAAGATGACCGACTACTGAAGGAGTGGAAGAAAAGTCCTCTTTGGCCGGTAACTGATGAGACAGACACCTCGCTGTTTGGAAACCCGGAATCGCTCTACTACAGTAATTTTTGCCCGGAAGCGATGTATGACCGATTCGGTATTTTCGTTTCAGACTTGGGGCAATATTCTGACGAATACGAACGCGATTCAGCACATCAAAAGCTGAAAAGGGAAGGAGTTGATCGTAGCGATCCCTCTTGGTTGTGGAGCTCCTTTCATCCCAAGCATTTTTCGGGATGCCATCTGTACTCGCAGCTTTCCCACGACTGGACAAGGATGATGCCTCAAAGAAATCGGCTGCCCGATAAGCCTCAACCAGAGCATTCTGATTCCTCATTTGACCTTTTTCTGTCCCATGCGAGTGAGGACAAACTAAGCTTTGTCCGTCCTCTAGTCTCCGAATTGAGACGATACGGCCTGCGGGTTTGGTATGACGAAACCGAACTGGAATGGGGTGACAGAATTCGTTCGGGAATAGATATTGGAATCTCTCATTCCCGTTTCGGGGTGGTGGTTTTATCCAGAAACTTTATCCAAAAGGCATGGCCTCAAACTGAACTAGATGCCCTCTTTGCCCGGGAGATGGAAGGCGGCAAGGTTATCCTTCCTGTGCGTCATGGCTTAACAACCCAGGAGGTAACTTCGCATTTTCCTACCTTGGCTGGAAAACTCTCGATCTCTTCGGACGAGGGGGTCGAGTCAATTGCAAGGAAAGCGTTGGACCTGGTGCGGCCCCGTGCTTAAGGCTGATTTAAAATTCTATATAACAGGCGCCTCAGAACAAAACATGCTATCCGTTCTTTTTTGTTGATGGGAGCCGTGGAGCGACTACGACCGGATCGCCGGGACCCGCAACTCGCCACCTTGCGTTTTCAATTTCTGCAGTATTTGCCTCTGCAGCACTAGCGCGAACTACCCGAACCGAAATGGATTCCCCCGATCTGGGAATTGGAATACCTAGAGCAAGAGCAATTTTTTGATGAGGTTGATACTGTCCAAGAATGATTATACCTTCTTCTTTAAGGGGCGTTCTCGATCCGCCGCTTTCTCTTACTCTCCTCATATAATCTTCCTGTTGGCAAACCGTTGCAACGACACCTCTGCCGACTAATTTTCCTTGTGCGCATCTAAAGAGTTCATTGAGCCTCTTTGCACCTGACTTCAGGTTCATTATTCTGTCGACGTCTGCCCTATTCATTTGTAGCAAGATATTGGGAGGTAAGGGCGCATTCTTCCAAATCCATTTTATTGATTTTTGACCCTCTTTGTTTAGTGATTTTTTCCCATCTCGATTCTTTCCCTTGTTTAAGATATCAGGGACTACTCGAATCAATCCCAAGCTCCAAGTCGGAGTTGCTATATCTTCAGACCAAACTAACATGCAAATGTGGCCTATTGCTTCTGGGGGGATCATCCACCCGTTGATCCGTTGGGAATATTTGCAATCCACCTCAATATCTCCGATTCGGTAGTCAAGATCTACTCCATCGTCGTATTTGAATTTCCGCTGGAGGTTGATTTCTACCAAAGTCCCGCAATGGGTTTTCTCGGTCTTGTGCAACTGATCCCAGCGGTAGCGGCCACTCCGTTGGCCGTCATACAGTTGGTCCATAGTTTCGCGAATAACACGTGCAGTGCGAATTCCCGTCGGATCGAGAGCGAGGACAGCACT
The DNA here is from genome assembly GCA_964247045.1 of uncultured Verrucomicrobiales bacterium. GTDB lineage: Bacteria > Verrucomicrobiota > Verrucomicrobiia > Verrucomicrobiales > Akkermansiaceae > Luteolibacter. The sequence goes on from CAXTTX010000115.1 coordinate 7,607, forward strand.
AGCTACCGTCTCGATTTCGGGATCGGCCGGGTTTTGGACGGGCATGGATGAGTGTTCTTCCACGGCCCTAAACTTATGGTTTTTTACCCACGCCTGTTTCCTGTGCCTCGGCGATAAGATGGGACAATTCGATCTTCAGACCCTTCGCTATATGCGCAGCAGCCTCCAGAGTAGGATTGCGGATCCCTCGTTCCACCATACTGATGTAGGTGGGGTGGAGCTTGGCGAGTTCGGCCAAGCGTTCCTGGGTCAGTCCGGCAGCAAGGCGCCTGTTTCGGACCGCCGTGCCAAACTGCTTCGAGATACTTGGCACTGCCATTCGGCTGACATTTCAGACTTTTCTGTCAGAAACGTCCATAGACTATAGTCTTCCCTGAATCTCGACTGGCCCAGGAAGACAGGCATGCTCCCTTGAGCTGCCACGTGGCGTCTCGGTAGATCTTAAGAGGCCTGTCGTTTTGACGACTTGGAATTAGCTCCTGTGATTGCTTCTCGAATTCTGGATGCCACAGCGTGGGCCACCGGCGGGGGGAACGCGTTTCCAATCTGCCGGTATGATGCCGTCTTCCCGCCGGAAAATTGCCAATCGTCAGGGAATCCTTGGATCCGGGCTGTCATTCGAAGAGTCAATCTCGGCATTTCGGAAAATCCTTTCGGGGGCGCTGTATTAGCCAACGAGATCCCGTTAACACCCAAACTTGCCCATGCCTTGCGCGCGCGCGTGGGGCCGAGGTCAGCACCTCCATGCTTTTTAGAGCCGCCTACGAGAGTCGGGGCGATTTCATTGGCGTTCGCTGCCCACTCAAAAGCTCCTCCCCATCCGTTTGCTGCCATTAGATCAACAAGTGTTTCTCCCACGGTCTTGGTATAAACGCCATCGGTTAAGGGCATTGGTGGATAAAAGTTTGAAGCGAGATCCTTGCGGATAGCGACAACAACCACGCGGGGCCGGAGTTGCGGCACGCCGAAGTCCGAAGCGTTAAGCAGATGCCAACTAGCTTCGTAGCCCATTGCTTTGAGTTCTTTTTTGAGGCTCATCCGATAGTCAGTGAATACTGCATCTAAGAACCCGCGGACGTTCTCCAGCATTACGGCCTTTGGGCGACACTCGTCCACAAGCCGGAGGGCCTCAGGAAAAAGGTCTCTCTCGTCATCCGAGCCGAGTTGTTTTCCCGCTTTGGAAAACGGGGGGCAGGGAACTCCGCCTGCGAGAAGGTCCACTCCTTTGAAATATTTTGCGGAAAAGTTCCGAACGTCTCCTTCAACAACGTTCCATTTCGGACGATTTAAGCGGAGTGTGGCACAAGCATGGCGATCGTATTCGACGTGAGCCAGAGCCTCAAAACCTGCTCGCTCTAAGCCAATAGCCTGCCCACCTGCCCCTGAGCAGATCTCGATGCACGAAAGTTTATGCTTGGTCATAAGCGATTTATCGGAAGGTGATCAAATGAACATTTAAATCTGAGGCGGAGTCAAGCCAAATTGCCAATGTCCTTGGTGCTACAACAGGCCGATGTTGCTCATCAATGATTCCAATCTGAGTCTTCTTTGGCCTTCTGACTTCGTTCTTGATGACATTGATTTTTTGTAATTGCTGACCTCACCGCTGAGATTTTCATTTGAACGGAGTTCCACAAAAAAATCTTTGAGTAACCCACTAACTGTAGCGGGGTTGATTCCTCCCTTGAAGCATGCGCTCGAGAGGCACCAGATGCCATACAGGTGGGAGACACCAGTGATTTTGTACTCTGAATAGTCTAGGTCTAGCTGCTCCATGAAGCCGGTGACTCCCCCAAAGTCGCTCTTCAGCTTTTCGATATCCTGAGGATTTGCATGTTTCTCATACATCGAATCCAAAATCTTTTGATTAGCTGACAGTGGTTTTCCCTCTAACAGTTCAAATACGAGTTCCGAGATAAACTCAAGATCCTCCATCCTCGATACATCCAAATGCAGCAGGCGCTCATTCCAGAATGGAATTTTAGAGAACTCTGTCACCATTTTGAGAAGCGAAGAGTTGTAATATTTCGAATTTCTAAGCTCTTGGCCTTGCAAGGGTTCACCATTTCTATTTAGGCGATCAAAAAGGTCGTCGATAACTGCCCAATCCTCAGAATCGACGTACTCAATAGGAATGGAATACTTCCAAAAGTGGCTTTTATAGGGGGCCAGAGGCGCTGAATCAAATTCCTCAAAATAGCATCCAGAAAATTCACTTTGGGCGCCATCGTCGACTTCGGAAGATGTGGGTATTTTGTTTTCAATAAATTGAACAATGGAATCGAGTCGCTGCTTGCCGTCAATTACGTCATAGGATGTTTTTCCAGTCTTATCATCAATTTTTTGATGTAGGAAGATAGGAGGGATGGGATAGTTGTTTAATATACTATCAATCAGAAACGATTTCTTTTCCTCGCTCCATACGCTTTTGCGTTGATAGGGAGGATTGTAATTATATTTCTTTAGAAGATGATTTTCCCAGAAAGTCGCGATGGTAATTGTGTTCGTTTCTCTAGTAAGCGTTTTCATGGGCAAAGCGCGTTAGCGTCTGGATAAAGGATAAATTTCGGAAATGAACTCGTAAGCACTGCTATCAGAGTCCTGTTTGGATTGGGATTGACCAAACAAATTTCCGCCTGAGGATCGAATCGATTGAATAGCTCGTCGAGTTCTATTCTGTCCACGTGCCAATAAGACATTCCACAAATAATAATCTCATCAAGGCTAGTCATCGTTGAAGCTCTTGATGTGGCATCCATTCTAAGCTGAGTCGACCAAGTGTGTTTAAATCTATCAGACTCCCCCGCAGGAGGGATGAGGGCGGTTACCAGGTGATTTCTCGCTAGGGTCGAATATTGGGCGGTGAAGTCGCCCATTGATCCATCCGATAAATCGCTGTCGTAGCGGATGGAATAGGATGCTAAATCCAGCGCTTCTTTATGGATGAAGCTTATTGAGCCGTGCGGTTTTATTAGTGTTACCTTCTTCGTATGATCGTTGCCGTCGATCGAACTTATTCTAAATGGTATTGAAAATTTATCGAAGATCCGCTCCAACCAGCAGTCATAGTTGTAGGAGACAATAGTGATTTCGGAAAAATCGCTCGATTCGAGCTTCGATTTGATAATTTTATACCAGCTCCATTCTAAAATAGAGTCAGGAATATCAGAAATCGACTGATCGTAATAGACGAATAGGTGGCGAAGATACTCAATTAGCTCCTTATACGCCTTGCCATATATGTTGTTTGGATTGAGCGTTCCTCCAACTTTCCTCTTGGAGGCATCGATATTCGCACAAGTGATAATATCTTCTATAAGTAGGGAGCTATCCACTTGATTCATTGTGGGTCGGGCGCCTAAGCTCCATAAATTGGGGCAATGCTTAAAGGAAAGAAAGCCCCGGTTTCCCGTGACTGGCCACGGCACCTCTGCGCCCTGCTTGAACAAGTTTGCAACGTCGATTTTATCGATATGCCCAATGTGTTTCAGGAGGTCGATGGTGAAACCATTACCCAATACCAAGAATAGCTTTTTAGGCATATGGCGGCACCTATCTCCCTTGCATTACAATTTTTTCCACCGATTTAATGGTAATGGTTGATGCCATTTGATCAGATGCCGCGCCGCCTCACTGGCAGGCTTCGCAGGTGCCGCCGTTTAGCATCGCGTCGATGCTGCAGGCGTTCTTCTCCGCTTCGCTGTATTCCCTTTTAGTAGCAGCCGTAGCGGCAGTTGCTGTCGCCATCACTCCACGCTGCTCTTTTTTCACGTCAATTGTCGCTTTCTCGATGTTACTCGCTTGGAGGGTGCGGAGGTAGTAGGTGGTTTTGAGGCCTTTGTCCCAGGCACGGCGATACATGTGGGAGAGGGTCTTCATGTCCGGGGTGGCGAGGAAGAGGTTGACGGACTGGGATTGGTCGATCCACTTCTGGCGGCGGGCGGCGGCGTCGATGATGTATTCGTAGTCGATGCCGAAGACGGTCTTGTGCTTGTGCTTGATGGCCTCCGGGATGTCGTCGATGGCGTCGAGCTCGCCGTCGAAGTACTTGAGCTGGTCGAGCATTTCCTGGTTCCAGAGGTTGGCCTTCTTGAGGTCCTTGACGAGCTCGCTGTTGAGGACGATGAAGTCGCCGGAGAGGTTGGACTTCACGTAGAGGTTCTTGTAGTTCGGCTCGATGCAGGGGGTGGTGCCCATGATGTTCGAGATGGTTGCCGTCGGGGCGATGGCTAGGACGTTGGAGTTCCGCATGCCGTGTTTGGCGATTTTTTCGCGGACGACGGACCAGTCCATCTTGCCGCCGCGGGGGACATCGATCTTGCGGCCGCGCTCGGTCTCGAGGAGATCGACGGTGTCCTGCGGGAGGAGGCCGCGGTCCCACTTGGAGCCCTTGTAGGAGGAGTAGGTGCCGACCTCGGAGGCGAGGTCGCTGGAGGCGCTGTAGGCGTAGTAGGCGATGGCCTCCATGAACTCGTCATTGAACTCGACGGCGGCATCGGAAGCGAAGGCGAGGTTGCGCTTGTAGAGGGCATTCTGGACGCCCATGACGCCGAGGCCGATGGGGCGGTGGCGGGTATTGGCGGTGCGTGCGGCCTCGGTCGGGTAGAAGTTGATGTCGATGACGTTGTCGAGGGCGCGGATGGCGACGGTGATGGTTTCCTTGAGCATCTCGTGGTCGAGGGCGCCGTCCCGGGTGATGTGGGTGTCCAGGATGACGGAGCCGAGGTTGCAGACGGCGGTTTCGTCGGCCGAGGTGTTCAGCGTGATTTCCGTGCAGAGATTGCTGGAGTGGATGACGCCGGCGTGGTCTTGGGGGGAACGGACGTTGCAGGGATCCTT
>CAXTTX010000116.1:0-12418 GCA_964247045.1 uncultured Verrucomicrobiales bacterium
GTTCGCGGTTTTCAATTGGGCCTCCAGCTTGCCGATGCGTTCTTCTGGTGATCCTTCCGGCGGCGGCATGCTCTGGATAAAAAGAATCGCCCCGGCAACACCGACCGCGAGACCGGCCACGAGCGGAATAGCAGTACGGAAGGAGGGCATGAGTGGGGTTTTGAACGGGTCGGATTGATAACGCGTGAAGACCGGATGAATAGCTCGTGAAATGATCCGGTTTATCCCACTATTTGAGTTCCCGGCGGAGCTCGACGATGGCATCCCGGACCTCGAAGGCTGAAACGCGGATGTGTTCCAGCGCAGCGCGTTGGTCGGAATCGCGCTCGATCTCGATGAGCTGCTGGCAGGCGCCAACCGCCTCGTTCAACCAGTTCAGGCAGCGCTTGAGCACGGCGAGAACGAATCCCGCCTCCGGCTCGTAACCGCTGCCGCGGCCGTGCAGCACGCCGGCGAGCTTCCCACTGACCTGCAGCAAGTTGGTGACGAGCTGATAGGAAGGCGTCCCCGGACCGGCGTCGCGCTCGATCAAGTCCATGGTCCGCATCGCGAGTTCCTGGGCTTTCGCCTGCAAAGGGTGGCTTTCCTCATCGCCGAAGCCCGACTCGTCGTCGTCGGAATCCCCGAATTCATCATCCTCATCGTCGTCGTCATCGCCGCCGAATTCGGACTCGCCGTCCTCGAAAAGATCATAGCCGTTGTCCCTCTGGCCGTCACCGCCGCCAGCCTCGTCCCGCTCCGCAAGGGCATCCAGCAGGCCGTCCCAGCCCATGACGAATGCTTCCTTCCGCTCCGAATCGGCATCCTCCATATATTTCTCGAGGACTTCCTGGTAGGCATCCGTCAGCCGGTCGGATTCCTTGAGGCGTTCTTCCCAAGCGAACTCGTCGAGTTCCTTGGAGACGTCCGGCTCGGGGCCTTCCGGGTCCCGGCGGCGGATGACCTGCGCCATGAAATCCCGCATGGAATTGAGGTTCGCCAGTTTCTGGGCGTCCTCCGCGTCCGCGTCCATTTCCCACTCGTGCGGGGAAACGGCCAGGGTAAAGTCCGCGGTCTCGATGACCACCCGGCCATTCGTCTCGCTGAACCACTCGAGGTAAAGGGTATTTTTCCACTCGAAGGGGATCTCCTGGCGGTTCTGGTAGAGCCGGGTGAATTCCTCCTCGCTGACGGTAGGTATCTTGTTTTTCCGGGATGCAGTCATGTCCCCGATGATTCCCGCCTGATCGGCGGACAGATCCACCGCCTCAGCCTTCACTTTCGGGCGCGGATTCTCGAACTGGAGGCGGGTGCCGGCGAGATCCCGCCAGCAGTCGCCATCCAGGGAAAGGACCAGCGGATCAAGCCGGCCGGCCAGCCAGATTCGGCCCGTGGTGCGACCCTCGACGGTGTTGTCGATTTCGCCGCGAGCGACCGCTTCTTCGATCCGCCATGCCATGGACTGGGAGTTTCCGCACTCCGGGCCCCACCCGTCAAGCAAGCGTCTTCACCGATTTCGGCCCGGTTGGAGACGGCTGAGGAGCGGTACCGACGGTGGGAAAAGGCCCTAGACGATGGGGCGGAATGAATTTTGACGGCTTATTTCAGTAACAAGTGGCCGTCCATCTCCGCTACGCTCCGATTGCGCTCCATTCAGTAATGCTGGCGGTTCGGAATCGCGAGGTAGTCCTCGGCCAGCGCGAGCGCCTCCTCCCGGCACAGTTCGGAGGAGGGAATCAGCCGCTCCTCCACCGGAATAACCATCTGACGGAAAAATTCCGTGTCGTCGAAACCGATCCGCGCCGCGTCCTCGATCCGGAAGCCGTAATAGATCCGGCCGATGCGGGCCCAGTGGATGGCACCAAGGCACATGGGGCAGGGCTGGCCGGTGGTGTGGATCTCACAACCCTCCAGCGAAAACGTTCCCAACTTGGAGCAGGCGTCGCGAATGGCCGAGACCTCGCCATGCGCCGTCGGGTCGTTGGTGCCAACCACGCGGTTCCAACCCTCGCCGACAATCTGTCCGTCCCGGACGATCACGGCCCCGAACGGACCGCCCGCGCCGCTGCCCATTCCCTGCCGCGCCAGCTCGATCGCCCGGCGCATGAAATATTCCTTCTCCATCATGTTTGCGATTCTCTCACTTTTCATTTCCGGCGCGACACAAAAGCAGGTCCGGTTCCAAAATTTCCTGAAAAAATTGCCCGCAAAAATGCCGAATTGGTCACTGGCCAACTACTATCAAATTGTCCATACATTCGCCGTATCCCAGCAATTGCCATGCCTAACAAATCGATAAATCTGCCCCCACAGAGAACCCGTAAACACTCGGCCGAGGAGATCAACCGCGCGATGGCGCGGTTTCCCTTCCTGGTCGGGATTCTGGGAGAATTGGACCGCAATACGGTCCCGCTCCCTGGTGATGACGACCTTCGTCACGGCTGCGAACGCGCCCTGACGACGATGCTTTCGGAACTGGCGCGCATGGGACCCGCGCCTGCCGGCCAACCCACCAAGGCCGAGGAAATGGCCTTGAGCTGGCTGCACGATCCGGAAGCGAGGAAACTCATCGATGCTGATAAAATGGAACGCATGCAGCAGTTCATCGAATCCATCCTCGGATCCGAGAAGCACTGACCGCACGACCCCAAGGCCGGACAGAGCCGGAAAGTCACTCATCAAACAGGCAGGTCTCCCGCGGGACCTGCCTGTTTTTTATATGGGCGGCGGATTCATTTGAGGAGGGAATCAATCCACGGCGCGAGCCGAACGGCCATGTCGGCCGCGAACCACGCGGCCAGCGCCCCCGCGATGACATCCATGGTATAGTGCGCGCGGAGGACCAGGACGATGAAGGCTTCGCCGATGGCCACCGCGATGGCTAGGGCACCGAGCCACCAGGGTCCAACGCGGCAGATCTCAATGGCCCCGAGGACGGCCAGCGCGGTGTGGCCGGAGAAGAAGAGATCATTGCTGACGCCATAGGTGACCAAGGCCGTGGGGAACCCGGGATCCCGCCAGATCATTCCCGCCGGTGGCGGCAGGGTGCAGCAGAGTTGGAAGACCTGCCGCAGCCCGAAGACGATCACGAGCGCGATGAAGGGCGCGAAGGTCGGCCCGAACAGAGCGAGGCAAAGCAACGTGATGCCGATCGCGTCGATGAAGAGCGAACTGGTCACCAACACGCGGTCCGCCGCCCTCGTATTCCGCGTGAAGTAGCCGTGGAGCGGACCGGTCAGGAAGTGGACGCCATCGGACAGGCCTTCGCCAGCCGCCTTGCGGGCGATCAACTTCTGCGTCCAGAACCACAGCACAAGTGCCGCGGCCACGAGCGCGAGCTTGGGGAGAAGGAAGGTCATGGCCCGGTGCGGCGCGCGGATTTGGAAGATTCCAGCATGGCTGCCATTTTTTCACGGATCGCGGAAGTGAGCGGGTCACCGTCGCCGGAACGATCGCGGGTGGGAGAAACCTCGATGGCGTCGCCCACCGTGATCACCACGCGCAGGGGAAAATGGGGCCGGGCGGCATCGGTGAGGTCTTCTTCATAACGCTCGACGGTTTCCAGGATGCGCTCCGGGGTAGGGGACTCGATATAGTCGCCGGGGTAGCAGTAAAGCTGCTGGACCAGATAAAGATCCGCGAGCTGCCGCCAACGGTCCGCGCGTTCCGGTTCCGTTAGATCTCCGGAAACCATGTCAGGGAGGATGGCGGTGCGGAGGCGTTTCACGCGGTTCATCGGGCCACCGTCATGGCGGCCCGGAGTCCAGCGGTCTTCCAGCGGCAGCAGCAGGTGATCTATCAGGTGGGCCAGCCGCTCGCGGAAGGTTCCCGTTTGGGGAGCGCCGAGGTATTCGGTTTCCTTCAGGCCGAGCAGCGCGGAGCCCGCCTTGAGGATGCGCTCTTGCAAAGGCAGGTGCGATTGCGGCTGCCACGAGAAGCGGCGCTCGATTCTCTCCAGCACGGGAATCACCGCGCCCTTGAGATCCCCTTCGAAAAAATACCGGATGAACACCGGGTGGGCGACGACCTTGCCTGGCGGGCGTTGCTTGGCCGCGGCGCGCGCGATGAAGGCGGGTCCTTCCATGAAATCGAGCAGGCGGTCGTTGCAACGCGTGATGATTCCTTCCGCGAAAATGATGAGGGGATGCTTCGCCTCCGCGACGGTGTTCACGCAGCATTTCAGGGACTCGCGGTCCATGCCTTCCCGGTGGACGCTGAAGGCCCCGATGCGGGGAAGGAGGAAACGGCGGAAAGGCCCCCCCATGAACAGATGCCAGTTCGCGATGACATGGAAGGGGCGCGAGACCTCCTTCGCCAGGTAATCCATGACCATGGGATCGCAGGGACGGCAGTGGTTCGTGGGAAGGATGATGCCATGGCCGCACGCGAGCGAGGCGCGCAGCTTTTCCACGCCGACGCATTCCACTTCGGAAATGCCATGGTCCCTGCGGAGGGTGGCCCGCAAGGTGGCCCGCGCCACCCAATGCCAGAACGGACTGAAGCGCGGTGGCACGAAGGCATAGGGTTTGTCGATGACGATCGGTTGCATGGGGAGGGTGGGTGAACGGTTCCGGATCGTCCTGTTAGTTGGTCGATGGGGTGGTCCAGCGGGCGATCATCTCCGGCACGGCGCGTGGCCGCGACCAGGTAAGATAAACTCCGGCCAGCGCGGCCACACCGCCGCAGATCCAGAAGATCTGGCCGTAACCGAGATGAAGACTGCCGGACAGAAGCGACTGCGTCACCGCGGCGGCGGCGATGCCCACCCAGGAAAGCCAGCTCGCCGCGCCCTGCACCGCGCCTTTCATTTCCGCGGCGGGGCGATGTTGCAACACGGACACGACCGGCACGATGAACAGCCCGCCACCCAGCCCTAACAGGCCGAGCGCCATCTCGAAGCTGGTCTTTGAAATTCCCGGCCAGCCCAGCGCCACCCCAGCGATCGCCATGACCATCGCGCCGGGAGCTATGAGGCCATACTCGATGCGGCCACGCGAAAGCCTGCCCGCCAGCATACTGCCAACACCGATGCCCAAGCTGAGCGCGGCTTGGAGCCAGGCCTGCTCGGTGGGCTTGAGATGGAAAACCTTCTGGGCGTATAGCGCGAGATTGATCTGCACCAGCGTGGCCACGAAGAAGAAGAGGGTATTGCCCCAGTTGGCACGCCAGAGATCGAGGTCCGCCTTCATCATGCGGAGGTCCCGCCAGATTTCACCGGGAATGTTCGCATTGAACTTTTTCGCCGGAGCGGCGGCGGGAACCTTGGCAACCCCGAGGCTTGTCAGGAATCCGAACACGGCCAGCACGGCGAGAAGCAAACCGGACAAACCCTCGCGATGGTGGAGCGCCTCCGCCAGCCAACCGCCCGCGAAGGTGCCGAGGATGATGCCGATGAAAGTCAGCAGTTCCAGGATGCCATTTCCCGCGGACAGCTTGGAGGGCGGCAGCACTTCCGGCATCACGCCATACTTCGCCGGGGCGAAGAAAGTGCTGTGCACACCCATCAGGCAGATCGCGGCGAGTTGAAGCGACTGGTTCTCCAGCTTCAACGCCAGCGCGGCGAAGAGCATGATGGCGATCTCGCCGAGCTTCACGCCGATCATCACCGAGCGCTTGCTATAGCGGTCCGCCATCCAGCCGCCGATGGTAGAGAAGAGCAGGAAAGGAACCGCGAAGAGCAGCGAGGCATGCGAGGCGAAGCCGTCCTTGTCCGCATCACTGAGGGTGAGGGAAGCGAGCACGGGGAAGATGACCAGCCAGCGCAGTGCGTTGTCCGAGAAGGCACCCTGGAACTGGGTGAACATCAGGTTCCAGAAGCCGCGCGGCCAGGATTTTTCAGAATCTGTCATTGAACGTTGGGTTTCGAGGAACATTGATGTTAGGAACAAACCGGCGACTTGCGCTTCCAGATGGCGATGACCCACACAGGGATCAGGACGGGAAGCGAGTAGAGGCCTCCGCACAGGAGGCCATATAGCTCGTCTGGAGCGGGGGTTGTAAGATAGAGGTAGCCGAGGCCAAGCCCATAAAACACCGTTGAGATCATCAGCAAGGAGATGGAGAACGGCTTCTTGAAACTGAACGCCAGGAACAAGCTCACGAGCAGCGGGCCCACCGAAAGGAGGGTAACGAGCGCGAGCCCGGGCAGCTGCGTCACCATTTTGAAAGGATCGAAGTCGGCCAGCGTCAAGATGTCGGCCAAGATCACCGCTGCAATCAGCAGGCGGGTGGCGTGGCCGAGGATGATGGTATGAGGGTTCATGACAGGGCGGGTACGGGCTTGCAGAGCTTCTTCAGGGCGAAATGCGTGGGGATGAAGACGATGCCGGTGAGCGCCGCGATCCACGCACCGAGGTAGGCCAGCGGAGGAAGGAGATCCTGCGGCTTTGCGTCATCCATGCCATAGACATAGTTGATGTTTGTCGGCGCGTTAGGGTTAGGGAGCACGGCGCCGGCGGGCGGCAACCAGAAGTAGGCGATGACGCAAAGGACGACGCAGATGGCGCTCCAGCCTAACAGGGCACGCTTGTCGTAGCCCAGGCGCGTAACGAGATAGAACAGCAGGAATGGCAGCCAGCCGTGGAAGAGCGAGAGCCCGCGGAGGAAGAGCGAGCGGTCTCCGTCGAACATGTAACCGGTCATGCCGGTCATCTTGCCACCGCAAAGCTGCACGAGGAAATCCGCGCACCACAGCGCCTGGGGCAGGAGGATGCCCACGGCGGGCAGCGAGATCAGCAGCGCGCTTTCCGTCCAGATGCCGACGAGCGTGAGCAGGAGCGCCACATCGCAGAAGTAGAGAAAATTCGTGGGGCCGTAGTTGATCCAGTAGGTGGGGATCATCACCGCGAGGAAGGCGGTGTAGGCGATTTTCAGCCAGAGGGGGATGCGGTTCGCCCTGGTGATCGGGTGGGTGGTTGATTTGGTGTTCATGCTTGGTCAGCGAGTTCGCACATGTTCTAGCAAACCCGCCGCCCGGAGCGTTAATTGATACTTTTAATGCGATCATCGACTGCTTCAATGGACCGGATTCCTCTCCACCGTTCATGAACATCCACCATTTGGAACTCTTCTACCACGTTGCCCGCTGCCGCGGGGTGAGCGCGGCGGCCCGGCAAATGCCCTATGGCATCCAGCAGCCGGCCATCAGCGCGCAGATCCTCCAGCTCGAGGATTCGCTGGGAAAAACGCTGTTCCAGCGGCGTCCCTTCGAACTCACTCACGAAGGAGAGGCACTTTTCGCCTTCGTGGAGCCGTTTTTCGCGAAGCTCCCGGGCGTGGCGGAGCGACTGCGCGGCGGGGCCGACCACAGCCTGCGGATCGCTTGCCCGGAGATCGTGCAAAGGGATCACCTGCCCGGCCTGATCGCGGCGGTACGGGCCAGCGTGCCGGATTTCCACTTCAGCCTGCAATCCGGCCGGGTGGAGGAGATCAAGGCGCAGCTCCGCGCGGGGAAGATCGACCTCGGGCTTGCGACAAGCACCGGCGTGGAGGACGGGGACATCCAATATCACGAGTTGCTCAGCATGCCGTTGGTGCTGCTGGTTCCGAAAAAAGGAGGCCCGGCAACGGCCGAGGCGATTCTCGGCCAGGACCGCATCGACCACCCGCTGATCACCCTGCCGCGCGGCGAACCCTCCGCGATGGCATTCCAGGAGGAACTCCAGCGCCGGAAGATCGAGTGGTTTCCGCTGTTGGAACTGGCCAGCGTGGATCTCATCACGCGCTACGTGATGGAGGGCTATGGGGCGGGCCTGGTGCCGCGCATTCCGGGAACCAAACCAGCGGCAGGCATCCGCGAGCTGGAATTGCCCGGTTTCCCGGAGATCCGCTTCCACGCGCTCACGCTCGGCAACCGCACTCCCATGGTGGAGCAGTTTATCCGGGAGGCGGAACGCGTCATCGCCGGGCTGCGTTGAGCCATGCGGGTGATTTGCTTGCCCGCGGCGGGGAATCGGGAGTAAGGATGGTTTGCCATGAAGATTCCGCCCGCGCCTGCCCTTTTCTGTTTCGTGCTTTTGGGGATGCCTATTTCCCAAGTAGCGGCACAGGAACGGGAAATCGTCCAGATCCAGGACAAGGAGGAGGCGACCATCACACTGGATTCCCTGGTGGGTGGCAAGGAGGTCTGGCAATCGGGCCCGGCGGACGTGGAGAAAGCGTTCAAGAAAAAGGGCTTCGCCTGGCTCGATGAGAAGACGAAGGCCCGCGGACTGATCCGGCCCCGAGAGGTTTATTTCGCCAAGTCCACGCAAAAGAGCACCGGCGGCCAGACCGTGCTGGAACCGGTGCGACAGAAGGTCAACCTGTTAGGAGCGCCGGCTTACGAAGCAACGCTGGAGTTCACGTCTGACAAACTGGCCTCGGTTTCCATCTCCGTATGGAACAAGGGAGATGCGGAGGAACCACTGGCGAAGAAGGAGTATGACGCGCTCATTCTCAAAACGACCACGGCGCTCGATGCCGCTTTGAAAGTGAAAGGCCGCGACATCGGGTCCGCGAACGCGGGCGCGATGAAGATCTCGCGCTGGCGCTGGGAGACGCCGGATACCATCGCGCAATTGGAAACCAGTTCCGGCCGTGACGCGGACCGGAACTTTTCCGCGGAGTTCGTCCGTCTGCGCCTCATACCGAAAGGCGGCAAGAGCCTGGACACCATGGCTGCGACGACTTCCAAGCTCGCACCCACCGTCTCGCTGGTTTCTCGCGTCAAGAAGCTGCCCGATGGCGATGTCTATGTGGAAGGCGTGCCGATGGTGGATCAGGGCGAAAAGGGATACTGCGCGGTCGCCAGCGCGGAGCGCGTGATGCGCTACTACGGCATCCAGGTGGACCAGCATGAACTGGCCAGGGCGGCGGACACTTCCCAATATGGAACCAACCCGCAGGATTTCGAGCAGGCACTCCACAAGCTGCAGGGCAAGTTCAAGATCCGGGTGCGCGATCTCATCACCTTCGACCAGCGTGACTACGAACGCATGGTGGAAAGCTACAACCGCGAGGCGAAAAAGGCGGGAGGACTGCCCATCGAGGCAGGCAGCTATTACTTCAAGCTCAATCCGGACATCTGGCGCGAGGCCCGTTGCCGTGTGGGAGCCTTTGAGAAATTCCGCGGCATGGTGACGACCGCCACCGCGAGAGGCATGCCTTTGCTCTGGGCGCTCACGCTCGGCCGCTATCCGGAAACCGGCCACGAGAATCCGCAGGCGATGGGCGGCCACATGCGCACCATCATCGGCTACAACACGAAGACCGACGAGGTCCTGTTCACCGATTCCTGGGGTGCCGGCCACGAGCTGAAAAAGATGAAAGGCCGCGATGCCTGCGCCGCCACGCTCGGCCTCTATCTGGTGGAACCGGCGAATTGAGCCGGCCGGCACGGGTCCGAGTCCGGTTCATCGGTCTTGCATGGCTGGCCGGAAACGGGTACGCACAAACCGGATGTCTGAAGAGCTTTCCAAGCCGCAACGCAAATCCTCCTGGCAGCGCACGCTCGTGCGAACCCTGTTGATTTGCCTCGGCTGCGTCGCCATCCTCTTGCCCGCATGGCTGCCAAACCGCCCCGATGCGCCCATAGAGCAAGGCACGGTCGAGCTTCTCCAGGCCGTGCTCCTCGCCGCCGCCGCCGCGGTCATCTTGGGTGCTCTCCCGTATGCCGGATACAACAAGCCGGTGTGCCGCGTGATCGCGCTCGGCCTGATCGCCGCCTTCGTCGGGGAAATCGAGGATTTCGTTTCCGCCTTCCTGAAATGGAAGTTCCCCGAGGCTTGGGTCGTGGGCGCCATCCTCACGGTCGCCCTCATCACCATCGTCCGTCACCGCAAGGTGATGCTGCATTTCTTCTCCACTCTGGGCAATCACGCCGGGTCCGGACTCATCGCATCCGCCCTGCTCATCATGTACGTTTTCAATCGCGTGATCGGCAGCCCGAAGTTCTGGAAGGCCACGCTGGGCGATGCTTTCCTGCCGCAGATCCCGCGCATCTGCCGCAGCTACCTGGAGCTTCTCGGATGCTACCTGGTGTTCATCGGCATCCTCGGTCTTTCCATCACCCTCGCGCGCCGCAAGGAAATCCCTTGAACGGGTCGACGCCCGCCCCTCCCGGCTCACGCATCCCTCTTTCCTCATTCGTGCCCCTATCGTGATTTTCGGGGTTCATCTTCTTACTCTTCCCTTTAGATCCTGCCGTCATGTTCCACATCGTTTTGGTTGAACCGGAGATACCCCATAACGCCGGCGCGGCAGGACGCCTCGCCCTTGCCACCGATTCCGACCTGCATCTGATAGAGCCCCTCGGCTTCTCGCTGGAAGACAAATATGTCCGCCGCACCGGCCTCGACTACTGGCAGGACGTTCGGCTCCACGTCTGGAAATCTTTCGTGGAACTGGAAGCGCGGGCTGAACCGGCCTCGCGCTTCTGGTATCTCAGCACCAAGGCGGAACGCTCGCCCTGGCAGGTGGAGTTCAAACCCGGCGACTACCTCGTCTTCGGCCGCGAGACGAAGGGCCTGCCCGAAGATTTTGTTAGATCGGCGGGCGACAACGCGCTGCGCATCCCGATGGCTCCCGGTGGTACCCGCAGCCTCAACCTTTCAACCGCCGTGGCGATCGTCCTCTACGAGGCCGTTAGACAACAAAACCCCGCCTGGTGAGGGGCGGGGTCCTGCTCAAATTGAAATCCGGAAGAAAAGCTCAGGCTTCCTTGTCCTTGATGTCGCGCATCGCCTTCTTCACGGAGCGCTCGAATTCCTCGTCGTGCGGGTTGCCGTTGAAGACCAGCTTGCCGGTGACATCGAAAACACAGACGTGCGGGATGCCACCCGTGCTGCCCGGGGCCGAGCCGCCGGACATCACCGGATAGGCCACCTTCGTGTCCTTCAGCACCTTCAGGATCGCCTCCTTGGTGCTTTGCTGGCGCTCGAGGCCGACGACGACAAGACCTTTCTTTTCTCCCGACTTCGCCATCTTCGCGAGATTCGGCAGGCTGGCGAGGCATGGCGCGCAGTTCACACCCCACTCCTCGACGACCACGACTTTACCGGCGAGAGCACCCTTGTCGAAGGCGACGCCATTGACGGGATCACCCCACTTCACATCCGCGAGGGTGGCGTTTGGCAATTCAGCCTTTTCCTCCTTGGCGGAGGAGAGCATCGGGAGAAGGGCGAATCCTAACAAACAGGCAATGGTTTTCATGACTTTGGAGGGGTTGGTGGATCGGGGAGGTGGCGGGATCGCGGAACAATTCGGCGATTCCGCGCGCGGAAGACAGCCGGATCGGTAGGAAAAATTGCAGGGACTTGCAACGAGCAAAGTCCCCGCAAAAAGTCCCATCCCGGCGGAATACTCCGCCAGCGGCGCGGGACGAGGATCCTGTCAGCCGCGGAATCAATCTTCCCCGGCAGGGATCTTACTTCTTCGCTTCCAGCTCCGCGATCTTCGCGCGGGTCACCGGAACAGTGATGTCCTTGAACTGCTCGCGATATTTCGCGGCATCTTCCTTGGTCACGGGAGCGCCCTTGTTGCCGAAGGAACCGCGGACATAGGTCATCACGGCGGCGAGCTTTTCATCGTCCAGGGCGGCACCCAGCGGGGCCATCATGCCGAGATATTCGGTACCTTCCTTCTGGATGCCGTGGAGCACCACCAGGGCGAAAACGGACGGCTCGCCGAGCACGATCTTGGAATCCACCAGCGCCGGGGCCATTTTGGACGGGCCGGCGGCCACGCCCTTGGCATCCATGCCGTGGCACGCGGCACACATCATGAATGCGGTCTTGCCGGTTTCCATTTGTTTGGCGACTTCCGCGTCATCCGCGCGGGCAGCCACCGTCGAGCCGGCGGCGATCAGGAGAGGGAGAATGATTTTCTTCATCAGGTGAGGTTGGTTGCGATGCCAATACCCTTATCAGCCGCCTGATCTTTCGCAATAGCGGGAAATCGGGATTTTCTAATTGCCCGGCAGGCTCCGCCGGGGCATGCCGGGGCATGGCTTTTTCCGCGGTGTTGTTCGATTTCGACGGGGTGCTGGTGGATACCGAGTGGGCGATCTATCAGGCGTGGTTTCGGACCTTCCAACAGCACGACCACGACCTGCCGCTCTCGATGTATACCCGCTGCATCGGCTCGGATTTCGCCACATGGTCGCCGAAGACCCACCTTGAGGATCTCACCGGCCTCTCCTTCGATTGGCACGACCTCGACGCCCGCCGGCAGGAAGAAATCCTCCGCGACCTGGAGGGCGAGGGCCTCATGCCCGGCGTGCTCGATCTCTTGGAAAAGCTGCGCTCCAGGCTCATCCGCCGCGCGGTGGTTTCCAGCTCGTCCCACCACTGGGTGGATGGCTGGCTCGACAAGCTCGCCTTCGCCGACCGCTTCGAAACCGTCGTCTGCCGTGGCAATGCCCCGCGCATCAAGCCCGCCCCGGACCTTTACCTGGAAGCCG
>CAXTTX010000117.1:0-12385 GCA_964247045.1 uncultured Verrucomicrobiales bacterium
CTGGCAGCGTCCATGTGGGTTGTCCGGTTTTTGTCTCATGGATCGAGTAGGCATCAACCGGCGGCGGCACGATAGGAACCGCACTCAGAATAAATTCACTGTAGCCGGCCCAGTTGTTTTCCTGAGCATTGAAATGAATCCTGATCGCAGCGACGTTGGAAGCCAGAATGCCCGTTGTATCGAAGATCCGGGTGTGGGTTGATTTGCCACCCGCGTTATTGGTGACAGTGCCGATGTCTATGAAAGTGGATTCATCACCCACCACCGAATAAGCCAGGGTGTAACGCTGGTCGTTGCGTCCACCGTCGTTCCAATGGCAGTAGGAGTCGAATGAAGTGATGTTGAAACCCACGCCGCCGTTTCCGGCAACATCCAGCGCGAAAACAACCTCGTTGTTGACGCTCGGCGCGACGATGGAGCCAAGGTTGCCGGGGTTGGGATCGCCGGGTGGGAGAAGACCGTTCGTCAAGGTGGCCCAACTGTTGGACGTTCCGGCAAAGGGCACGTTCGCATTTGCCGGGCTTGTCGTCACTTGCGGATCCGCCAAAAGGTTGGTTGCCGCCGGTAGCGGCCATGTGAGGCCCGATGAATTCTCATGAAACATGGCAACCGAAGCTGATGCGGAAGCGCATGCAATCAAGGAGCCGAGGCAAACCACAAAGGTCTCGGGAAGGATGAAGGCGGAGTTGGATTTGTTCTTCATTTGGACGGGATGTCGATGGGTTTTCGCGCGATGCCGGTGTCGATTGGGGTCCGGACCGGCAGACTATTGATGGAAGCGGGCTTGTCGCAGATTCGGCGAGCGAACGCTGTCCATTAAAACTTGATGAGCATGGCCCGGATTTCCCCCCCGTGTGAATGGATAGTTTGGTAATTGGGATGTAAGATTTGGAAAATCCAGTCCCGCCGCCGGTGCCGCCAGGCGTTCATGGCAACCGCGGATTTCGCCTAGGCACAGTCCGCTCGAGCGACGGCCGGCGAACGGATCCATCCTTACTTGCCCGGCGGATCAAAAAAGATTCCGCTGAGCACCGCGTTGTCCCCGCGGATCTGATTGACGCGCAATCTAACAGATAGGTCGCAGTTGTAAACGGCATACATTCCCCCCTCGAAACCGGCGTAAATCCGCGTCGGAGCGATGAGCTTGCGGGTGTCCAAATCCAGAAGGTCGACCGATTGGCGCCGGCCCTTTCGATCGAAATCGACGAAGTAAAGGGCGAGTTGATAGTTGGTCGGTTGCTTGAGGGCGATGTCCAGCACCAGGCATTGCTGGAGGCCGCGCTGACCGGTGTAGAACACCCCGTTAGTTGGGGGTTGGTCCTTTTTAGAATCCTTGGCAGTAGTCCGGGAATTGGGGGCTGCGGGGAATGTTCCGACGCTGCCCCATCGACGAGTGACACTGGCCACGTAGCCGGGAAGCTTGATGCGGTCTTTGTCCGGAACATCGGCACCAAACAGGACGCTTCCGTCCTCCCCGTATTTTCCGCTCCGGACGCCGCCGGCAGTGCGATCCTCCTTCACGAACGTCGCCGGAAACCGCCAGGGGACATCAGCAAAGGCCGGCGTTTCTCCCGAATAAGCCACCTTCATCTCGTAGCTGCCGGGCTGCACGTCGTTGAAAATGACGAAGTCGCGATTCGCGCTCGCACCGCCCACTCCGGGCACCGGGTGGAAGGTCCCATCCCAAGCCAGTTTCCCATTGATCTGAATGCCCTTGATCGTCTTCAGCGCCGTGGGAATACCGATGCGACCGACGGTTCCCGCCGGTGCCCGGATGCTGGCCTCGCCCTTAGACAAATCGAAGGAGGCCTGGATGTTGCCCTTGGGTGTGGCCACATCGCCCGACACCTCATTCAGCGTCCGGCCGAGATGAGGCAAAATTTCATACCTCGAGAATCCCGGTGCGGTCGGTTTGACGCCCAGGACCTCCTCGGTCAGCCATTTGGTCACCCCGGAACTCCATGGATGGCAGAGGCTCGATTTGCCGGCCTGGGAGTTCGGGACAGCGTCATTCCGTCCGAGAATTTGCTTCCAGGCGGGCCAGAACACCTCGAAAAAGCAGGTTCCCCCGTATTCGATCTGCCCGCCCCAATGGTCGCGAATGGAAGCGAGGGCTTCGTCGTAACGATTCATCCGCGCCATCGCCTGGATGACGAAATATTGATTGAACGACGAAAAAGAGCTGCGTGTTGTCCGGTCGCTAAACTCCCGCTGGAAGAGCCGCCCTTGTTCTTCCGGCGACGTGAATCCGGCATTCACCGCATCCGCTGCCGCGTGCAACCCGAAGCGACCCTCCCATTTCCCTTCCGCACGCAATTCGGCGATTCGCTGAGCGGCCACTTCGTCGAAGGCGTCCGCCTCCTGTGCATTGCCGATGGTCCTCATTCCTTCCGCATACTCCCGACAGGCGCGAATGAAGATCATGCGGAACGCATCCTTGGGTTCCAGCGGGATTTCAGCCTCTTGAAACCCCGCACCCAATCGTTCGTCCCAACCGAAGAATGTCAGTTTGGGATTCGCGTAGATCTTGTTGGCGAGTTCGAGTTTCGCCTTGGCGTTGGCCGCGTGTTGCATGAGCGCCGCCGTATCCCCGCTGTAGCGGTAATATTCCATCAGGCTCAAGACCCAGTAGAGCGAGTAGCTCGCGATGCCGTTGTTGTCCTTCGCGGTCCGGTCGAGGCTGGTCTTGACGAACGGGTAGTCGGCAAATGCGGTCATGATTGCCGCATGGGCCGGATAGTTGTCACCGGTCCAGGAAATGCGGTCCCCACGGTCCATCAGGATGGCACCGAGACTGTTGTGGAGCATGTTCAACTTCACCCCGTAGGCACCCACATACCAGATGGAGGTGAGGAGCGGATCACTACAGGAAAAGCGGCCTTTGTAATTCACGGGCTTGATCTGGCAGACCAGCCGGACGGCCGTGATCCGGAACGGTTTGTCGAATTTGTTCACATGAATCCACCCGAACCGCACGCCCTCGTACAATTCCTTGTTCAGCTCGAGGCGGTAGGTGTCACCATGTTTGACCGGAGTTCTGGTTTTGATGGTAGTCCCCGGTCCACTCATGATGGAAGGTTCGTTGTATTCGCTGATGCTCATTTTGACATCGCCGGTGAGGTCGGGACTCTCAAACTCCATCCACGCCGCGCTCTCAACGCCGAAATCGAGTTGGATCGACCCCGACCCCTTCACCTGCACATTGCAAGCCGGACTGTTGACGGACTCCAGATTCCCGAAGGAACCCTGTTGATCGGTCGTCACCTTGACCGGCGCGAGGAGATAGGTCTGCAGCTCGTCATTGGGCTTGGTTTCCTTCCACCGGTAGGCGACCAGCGGGTCGGGCGAGAGCGGAGCCTTCTGGCCAGTGAACGATCCGCCATGCAGAGGCTTGTAGGGCTCTTCGATGGGGGATCCCCCTTCTAGCAACCTGGCCGGGGAAGCGAAGGCCGAAACCGCGATCACCAGACTTGTGGCGACGGCGAGAAAGTGAAGCGACTTTCTCATGAACCGATTGATCCCTCCCATTCCAGAACGCCTCGCAAGCGGTTTGACCTCCTCAATCCTGGCGAGGATATTTTCCACACGAATCTCCACCTGGCCAGTTCGGCCGGCGGGAGTCCAATCAGAGGTGGCGAAAATTCTTACTCGGGGAGTCATGGTGTTGCGGGATCAAGTTCGCGGCGGAGAAAAGAAAGCATCCAAGAATTCACCTCCCACGCATCGCCGACCGCAGCCGGGGATTCTCCCTGCAACGGCATATAGGGAGGGGGGCCGAATTCGGGGGTAATGGTGAACCATTCGCGGCCTTCGTCGCGCCGGAGTTGCAGGATTTGTTGCCACCACGATGTGAAGAGCGCGAGCCAAGCGGTATGGACGGGATTGCGCGGATCGCTGATTTGCGGACCTTCATCGAAGCCCACGCGGGCATGAAGGTGGCCGGTTGCGGCCATGGCCGCGACGAGCGCCGCTGGCTGGTCCGAGAGATCGCTCTCATGCACGCAAGTCCAGTGCGAAAGATCCGCGGTGAGCCGGAGCGAAGGCAGCACGGCCAGAAATGCAACCGTCGCCGGCGCGCTGAACAGAGCCCTTCCCCTGTGGGTTTCGTGATAGAGCGGAACGCCATGTCTGGCGACAAGTTCCTCTCCGGCTTCGAAGATCCGCAGACTGTCCTCGTGACTGAAATGATCGCGTCCGGTGTGGCAGTTGATGAAGAGCGGTTCGAGTTCTACGCCGCGAAGGTATCGCGACTCCAGGGATTTCCGGTGTTCTCCCGGTGTTGCTCCTTCCGTGGCGATGTGGCAAACCATCTTGAGTCCGGCCGTCTCGTGAACCGTGCGGATCTCCGCCGTGGATTCGCTGCGGGCGGGCAAATAGATCTCGGTCGCGTCGTATCCTGCCTCCGCCACGCGGGCGATGAAATCCGGGACTGACAGATGGGAAAGTTCCCAGTTGGCTTTCGTGAAAAGGAGCTTCATGCAGCTAACAAACCCTCCCGCGCTTCCCCGCGAGCGAGTGGCCGGGCGGGTTGACGCCAATCCAGCGCTCATCCGCCGCGTGGGAGGCAGGCTGATAGCGGGTGTCGGTGGAGAACCTCACGCGGTTTGAATTGTTGTCCAGGGAGCCGTGAATCAAGTCCATGCGGAAAGTGATGAAGTCGCCGGCCTTCCACTCGGGGGCCGTCAGCCAGCGGGTCTTGAACTTTTCCTGCAGCGAGTCAGGGCGTTTCGAGAGCCATCCGGGGAACGACCACTTGCCATCTTTAGCGACCGCCTGTACCTGCTCCGGATCGTTCTCGCAATAAGAATCCACATCCTTGCCCAGATAGACGGCAAAGCGCTCCTTCTGCTGGTGCGATTTCTCCAACAGAATCAGGCCGCCGACTTCGAGAGGGATGTCCACGTAGGGAATCCAGCAGGTAAGCAGTTGGTTTGACCCACGCCCCATGTAAACCCAGTCGCAATGCGTGGGGGTTCCGTGGCCGGGTCCCATCAGACGGCACCAGATGTAGTCGAAATGGCGGATCGGTTCGCCGAAAAGGCCGGAATAGAAGCCGCGGATTTCCTTGCCAAAAACGACCCGCTGGATTTCCGGGCTGGCCGCGGCGAGTTCGGGGCGGAAAGCAGCGACCTTGTCAGGGTTACGCTTCTCTCCGTCGGACGACTTGAAGGTGGGAGAGGTGTCGAGTTTGAAGGAATCAAGCATGTCCGGATGGACGATGCCTTCCATCAGATCGTGCACGGGATCGAGTTGGCCCTCGGCGGAAAGTCGTTCGAAGATCGAGCGACGACCCGCGCGGATGAGTTTGGGATCAAAGAAGTTCCGGATGTAAAGGTAGCCATCTTCTTCCAACCGGTTGCGCAGCGCCTCCGGCTGATCCAGGATGTCATTGGAGGCGGTAATGAAGCCGAATGCATCTGATCCCGTATCGATTTCCCGACCCAGCGAGTACAGTGAGGGAAGCGTGGAAGTTGCGGTCATGGGGTGGGAGGCTAGCTTAAAGAGCTCGTCATTGGAATGGATGATTTGGCAATTGGCATGTAGAATTTGGAAAGGGATGCGGATTGCGAAATTCCGGGACTTTTTTGCCCGGAAGACCGCAAAAGACTGCCCCTTGGATCGCCTCTCTCTCGGCATTCATCACGCCGGCATGGCTGCTCTGTAAAGGAGTCGAGAAGGCTGAAAGTAGCGAAATCTCTGGGCGCTAGATCATAACTGGTCAGCCTGAAATTTTCGCGCCGGGAAGTTTCCGCTTGGCTAACGTCATAGCAGCACTGCACGTTTCGCTGCCATGGATGCCTTCCAAATACACAGGGAGTGCGATGGGACCTGCACCCTTATCGGCCCGATAGGCGAGGTGGATCACCTCACGTTCGCCACGGTGGGGGATGCCGCCCGGCATGCGCAAACCTGCGCAAGGGGAAACGAGGCCGCACTTTCGATTTACGCTTCAGACGGTGCCTTGGAATCCCTCCATTCGATTCCGCCGCTTTCGGTCTCAGAGCGATTCGCAAGACTTAGCGGCAAACCGAGCACTTGGTTTGATCTGCGGAAACGGCAGCGCAAATAGCCGGCTTTGGTCGATAGAATTCGCTTGCAAGCAAGGAATAGCCCATGCTCCCGATGTGCCGACGGAACCGTCTCACCCCGACCCGTGAGCAGTTGGGATACCCTTGAGAAACGTTACTGTTGAGACTGTCCCGTATCGCAACAATATCGGGTTTATTGCCAAGGCGTGAGCGTGAGGCCGGGGGCCTGCCCTAAGTGTGGCTGCCCCCTATATACCCAGCTATTAGATAAGCCATAGACTGACTGGGTGGACATCCTTTCAACGACCCTCGATGCAAGCGGTGCGGCGATTTTCTCAGAAGTTTCGGGTTCTCGATCAGAAGCCCTCGAATCGCCTCGAATGTTCTTCCGCATCAAGACCTCGCCCGCGCCCAATTGAGTTTGCCACGCGCTTTTGAAGGCCAACTCCATGACAACGGCACCTGAGGATCTCAGCGGGGTTTCCGAGAATCGGATTTTTCACGAGGCATTCATCAAGCCTTCATCGGGCGCGGTTTCCCTGCCCCCATCAAACACACGATGATGCCCCGCCGTTCGACCTTCAACAACCGCGCTTCAATAGGACAGGATTTCGCCCTGCTACTTTCGAAGCCCCCTGCGGAATCTGGCTATGGCTACACCGCTTGCAGTCGCCGCCGCCTTTTGTGTGGTGGGGTGCAATGGGGGAAACACCCCGCCCCATGTTACCGACCCCGCGCACGCCCTCAAGATCTCCATGTTGCAATCTGGCGAGGTTTTGGCGGACGGAGCGGAAGTCACGCTCGCCGAATTGGACGCCCGTCTGGCCAAAGCAGAAAAAGATAATCAGGCCTTATGGTATCACCGCGAGGATATACACGCCAAGTTGCCACCCGTGGCGCTGGATGTCGCAGATCTGATCGTCAAACACCGCATCATCATCGCAAATAACTATGAAACCTGCCTCGCATCACTTCACGTGATTCAGCTCTTCCGTTCGGTGAGTAGCTTCAATTGTTGAAACTCGTTGGATAATTCGGCGAGCTTGAAACAATTGCAGGAGTGGTCTTCGCGCCAAGGCATATTGATCCCTCTTGCTCATGCAATTTCCGCAACCTCCTGCCCCTTCCCGACAACAGAAATGCGCTCATCAACTCGTTGTTCAGTTGGAGAAAATCAGAGCGCTGCTTTCGTCCTTGGGCCTTCTGGGCAGCCAGTGCCTCTGCGGGAGCCTTGGCCTCACCAACTCTGGAGAGTTCCGCCTCAAAAATCTTCGCGGATTCAAGCTCTCCGGCTTTGATAAATGCGGCCCGATTGTAGGTCGCTGCCGTTTCTTGGGCATCCAAATCGCGGTTTCCAGACCTGATATCGGTGATGAAATCGCGATAAGCGGCCACCTTCTTGCTATAATCGGGATCCAGTGCCCGAGGCTGGGCGAGGCGCTTGACCCATGCCATTTTAACTTGGTCCGCTGTGATCACTGTAGGACGGGCCGGATCGTTTTTGGCGGATCGTGCTGAACCGGTTGGCTCCGGAATCTGTCGCCTCGCTGCCGCAGCCGCGTTGCGGTCCGCCATATTCCTGCGATGTTGCACGGCTTCCCCCGGGGTTAGCCCAAATTTGGCGCGTTCCTCGTCGCTAAGCTTCTCGATGGGGATTTTCACCGCTCCAGACTCATGAATGATCCGTATGCCATTGGGGTCCACGCTGCGGACAGTGACTGAACGGTATCCACAAAATTCACCGAAGGTTTCGCCCACCATGCTCTTGGCAGCGGGTAAGGGTGTATCGAGGACTGGTGCCGGGAGGGGTGGGATCCCGAGTTCCTTTGCAGCGCGGTTGGCAGCCTCCCAAGGTTTCTCGACGGAATTGTAAAGAGGGTCATTCGTCTCTTTCAAGATCGCATCAATCTCGGAAACCCGCTTGTAGAGTGCCGATTCGGTCTTACGTAAATCATGGAAAGAAGTTTCAGCCCGCCCGAGGGATTTGTCCCAAGCCCCGTTGAACTTCTGGATTTCGTCGGGCTCCTGACCGTGACAGAAGACTGCCAAACCAACGGCTACAATCCAAATAAGGGTGAATTTTTTCATGGTTGTCTCTTGTGAGGTTTCTCTTTCCAGCCACCTTGATTGCTCAAGGTGGCCGGGGAGTTAGAAATCCGTGGTGAGACGAGCGCGGGGGCCTTTAGCCGCCCACTTGAAGTGTATCGTCCCGCCGGACTGAACGATCCGTTCGGGTTTATCGGTGTTTTGCTCCCGCTGTACTGAGCACCGCGATCCTCCAACCATCCCGGTGAGAATGGATGGTGCCGCAGGTCAAATTCCCGATCCAAGCGCGGAGGCTTGTATTTATCTGTCGCAAGGCATTGATGCCAAATGGTTCATGAGAACCCCGATAAACAGGGAGGTTCACGCGGCGGATTGCTCCGGCTATGGATCTTGGGCGGTGTGAAAGGGTGCCAAACCCGTCCCATCGAAAACCCTCGAAATGAAATCCCGCTCCCGTATTTTCCGGACCTTCGTGTCCCTGTTTGGTTCGCTGACTGCCATGTCGTCCACGCGGGCGGCGGTCGTAACGACGAATGAGTCGAACACGACGAACACTTGGACGCTTCCGGGTGGGGCGAATCTTCTCAACGGGTCTACTGCCCACACGCCGTCGGCACCGCAGCAACCCGACCACGGCGGGACGGACCAGACGGGAAGCTCATGGTCCATTCTAACGAACAATACCGTTGGGGCCGCGGCCAACAAGCTGGAGAGTGTCTCCCCGAACAACGGAAACTCGGTGATCTTCCCGCTGAATATTTCGGTCAATACCAAGGGCTACGACATCACCCGGTTCGATGCCTACGCCGCCTGGCCGGACAGCGGCCGGGACAATCTGGATTTTACGGTCTATTATTCGACCATCGCCGCTCCGGCCACCTTCGTGCAACTCGCGGTGGTGAGCAATCACACCACCACCGATATTGCGACCCATACCCGGCTAACGGATTCCACGGGTGTCCTGGCCTCCGGGGTGCATTCGTTCAAATTCGTTTTTGGCGGCCCCACCGGACAGGAGAATGGCTATGTGGGATACCGTGAGTTCATCGCGCTGGGGACGGCGGTGCCGCTCGATGCGCTGCTCTGGACGGGAAACGGCGGCTCCGGGGGCAACGCGAACTGGACCGCCACGGCGGATGCCAATTGGAAGAAGGCAGGCGATGGCACCGCCGCGAATTTCAATCCATTGGCACCGCTGATCTTTGACAGCACTGGCATCAACCGGAACATCAGTGTCAGTCCGAATCTGGTTTCAGCGGTCTCACTCGCATTCACGAACGATGTTTCCACGGACTACACCTTCAGCGGGCAAACTCTCACCAGCACCAGCGGAATTACCGCATCCGGCGCGGGCAATGTGGTTTTCAACGGGGTTTTGCAATCGCCCGGGCTGACGCTTGCCGGACCAGGTGGCATCAGCCTGAACGCGGCGAATCCCTCGCTCGGCGGAACGGTTTCCGTCGGCGCGGGAACTCTGGATGTCGGTAACAACGGCGGTCTCGGAGGGGCGGCACTGGCCCTGTCCGGCGGGACGGCGAAATTCACCACGGCGGCGCCTGTGATTGCGAGTCTATCAGGGGGCGGGGGAGCGGTTGTTCTTGGAAATGCGTTGGGGGCGGTGGGGACGAATTTGTCCATCGGCGGATCGGTGGCGACGACATTCGCGGGAGCGATCGGCCAGGCGGCGGGGGATGTGGGGAGGATTACCAAGGCCGGAGGCGGCAGCCTCGCGCTTGCGGGCGACAACACCTACACGGGTCCGACCGCGGTTACGGGCGGGGCGCTCCAGTTCAACCAGAGGGTTTCGCTGTATCACGGTCTAACAGGATTGTGGACGGCGGCCAATCTGCAGGCCGGCGCCGGTGCGACCCTGGGCTTCAGGACCGGGAGCGCGGGGGAATTCACGGGCAGCGAACTGACCACGATGGACCTGGGTGGTTTCGCGGCGGGTTCCTCGCTGGGTATCGACACGTCGGCGGATTTGACGTTCGCGAGGGTTTTGAATCAGCCGATAGGGCTGGTGAAGAAGGGTGCCGCGATCCTGACTCTAACGGTTTCCAATACCCACAGCGGCACGACGCAAGTGAGCGGTGGTACGCTCAAGCTGGCGAATGCGACGGGCGCGGCCCTCACCGGGAACGTGTTGATGGGGGACGGCAGCGGGGACGTTTTCCTGAACATGGGTGCTTCCAACCAGTTCGGGCCGAATTCCGTGGTGACGATCGCGAACGGAACCGGTTCGGCGAACGGGAAATTCCAACTGCGGGGGACGAGCCAGGTGATCGCGGGGCTGGATAGTCAGGCGGCGGCCGGAATTCCCATCGTCCAGAACGACGAAACCGGCACGCCCGGATATACCAGTGCTCCCGGACCGGCGAGCCTGACGATCAACGCCGCCACGAACCACAGTTTTTGTGGCATCATCCGCAATGAGAACGGCGGGGCCCTTTCCCTGATCAAGAACGGCGCGGGCACCCAGGAGCTGATCAACGTGCCGATCCAGGGAAACAGTTTCACCGGCCCGACGACCATCACCGGCGGTGCCATGAAGCTGAATCTCAGCGGCGCTACCACCGGCTGGGCTTCCGCTGTCACCGTCAACTCCGGGGCGACGCTGCAATTCGACGGGGTCTGGAATTTCCAGCGGACCATCTCGGGCGCGGGGAAAGTCCTGAAAACCGGAACCGGCATGGTCAGCGTGGTCAACCAGGATGGCAATGCCAGCGCCAACAGCTACAGCGGCGGGACGGTAATCCAGGAGGGCATCCTGAAGTTCTCCTCGAACGGCCCGTCGTCCGGACTGGGCAATGGTCCGAACCAGAATTGTCCCGCGGGTTTGATGACGCCTGCCAATGTGATCACGGTGAAGAACGGGGCGACGATGGGAATCGGAGGGACCGCGGCGCTGGGAAACTCCGGCGTGCTGCCGCAATATGCGCCCACGGTGAATGTGGAGCCGGGCGGCAAGCTGTGGGGAGGGGATGGAAGCAATATTGCCTTTGTTGCGAACATCCATCTGGATGGCGCCGGCATCGAGATCACCACCGGCTCGAATGCGGGTAGTTTCAATTCGAACATCGCGCTGGTCGGCATGCTCACCGTGGGTGGTGGCAGCACGAACCCGAGTTCGATCTTCACCACGGGAAGCGGAGCCTATGCCACGGCATCGCTCGGATCGCTCGGCCAGCCGGGAACCACTTTCGAGGTCGCCGACGTGACCGGCAGCGGTGCCACCGATCTAACGGTCAGCTCGGTGTTGATGGACGTGGGTTTCGTGCCCTCGCCGCTGACCAAGACCGGTGCGGGAACGATGGTCCTGCAGGGCGCCAACACCTATACCGGCGCGACGAATGTGCTGGCGGGAACGCTCGCGGTCAACGGGACCTCCATCGCGGATGCAAGCAAGCTGGTCATCAATGGAGGGAAGGTGAACATCGCCACCGCCACGAACGAGTCCGTGGACGAGTTGTATTTCGGGGCGGTCAAACAATCGGCAGGGACGTATGGCAGTACGAGTTCCACGGCGACGCACAAGGACGACAGCCGGTTTTCCGGAAGCGGGATGCTTTCCGTCGGCATCGTGGTTTGGAACGCGCCCAACGCGATCAGTTGGACGCCGACGTCGATCCTCGGTTGGAACCCGGCCACGGACCACACGGCGCCCTATGGCATCAGCCAGGTGCCCCTCGCGACGCGCTTCGCTCCTCCGGGCAGCGCGAATGCGGCGTTGAACACGGTGCTGAACGTCAATGCCAACGCGCGTCCCAACGAAGGCAAGATCGAGGCACTGGTGGGGTTCAGTTCGAGCGCCTCGCAGGGCATCCGCAGCACGCGGTTTTACGCACCGACGACCTGGCAATACATGGACGTGCTGGGCTACTGGGCCGGGGCGGTCGCAAGCATCTGCATGCCTCCCGGCCACGTGGTGGATGCGGCCCATCGCAATGGCGTGCCCGTCCTGGGCAACGTGTTCCTCGCTCCCCTCGCCTACGGCGGAAACATCGCGCGGGTGGATGAGTTCCTGACAAAGCGCGCGGACGGCAGTTTTCCCGTGGCCGACAAGATGATCCTGGCGGCCCGGTATTTCAAATTCGACGGCTGGTTCATCAACATGGAGACGGGAGGAGGAAACTCCGCGACGGCCACGGCGATGCAGGACTTCCTCAAGTATTGCAAGGCGCAGGCGCCGGCGATGCAGATCAGCTGGTATGACTCGATGATCAGCAACGGGAATGTTTCATGGCAGCGCCGCTTGAACAGCTCGAACCAGATGTTCTTCCAAGCGGGTGGCACACGTGTCTCGGATAATA
>CAXTTX010000118.1:0-2107 GCA_964247045.1 uncultured Verrucomicrobiales bacterium
CTCCGGTGGTTCCAGGGGCGGCCGTGAAATCCGTGTCGAGTGTGCCATCGGCCTTGAGGATGGCGGCGTTCGGTTTGGCGACGGTTTTGACGGTCAGGAAGCCACCGCTGATCGCGATTCGTCCATCGGGAAGGAGAACCGCGGCCTTGACCCCGGCATCGGGAGCGGAGGAGGAGTCCAGGCCCGGGCTGAAGGCGGAGTCCACCGTGCCGTCGGAGTTCAAGCGAAAGAGATTGTGTCTGCCTGCGTTCGCGGTGCCGGAGACGGCAAACTGGCCTGCGACCAGGGTCTTGCCGTCCTTTTGGGTGACGATGCCATTGACCCCGTTTGACAAGGCGAACGACAAGGTGGAAAGAGGCGTGATCGTCCCCGTCGCCTTGGTGCCATATAGTTCCTGAATGCCGGAGATGTCGTCCGGGCTCAGATAGGAGGTCTGGCCGATGGTGGAAATACTTTGCTGGTTCGGTGTCTTCGGAACCACCGTGTCCAGACCATTCGCGCTATAGGCGGCACGTCCCTGGTGCATCAGCGAGTTGTAGTCGTAGGCCGTGAGGTTGTCGCTGGACAGCTTGTCGAAGATGCTGGTCTTGCCGGTTTGGATATTGTCCGTGGCGATGGTGACGAAATCGTCGCGGTCGGAACGGGTTTCCTCGTGGCCGAGTCCCAGAACGTGGCCGAGTTGATGGACGATGATGAACTTGTGGTCCCAGTTCAACAGGCTGAGGATCTGCTTTCCGCCCTGGCGGCCCAGGTGGGACTGGTTGAGATCTCCGGCGCGGACCTCCACGTAGTTGGTCTGCGCGGCACGGGCGACGAAGGTGATGTCGGCGACGGCGGACCATTCGGCCGCGGCGGCGAGGAATTGTGCTTTCTGGTCGTCGGTGACGGAGGCAGCGAAAGTATAGGGCACCACGCCATTGTCCCAGACGGGGATATCCGCGGGAGTTTCATCGGCATCCAGCGCCTTGAGAAACGAGAGCTTGTAGAGGGTGTCTCCTTGGGAAACGTCCGTGGCTCCCTTGGTGGCGGAGCCGATGAGGGAATCGAGCCTCGCGCTGGTGAACTTGGGCGTCACGGCGGCGATGGCGCTTCCGGAGGAGGCCATGAACAGGGCCGAGACGGAGCCGAGGGCAAAGGCGGCCAAGGAGGCGCGGGTGAAAAAGGAGGAGGCGGGAGAGCCGGCGGGTTGTTTCATGAGAAAGGGTAAGAGAGAACGATGGGAAGCGTGGGAATGTGAGCGGCTGGACCGGCCAAGGGAAAGCCTTATTTCAGGGCTTCCCCGGCCTTGAAGGAAATGCATTTCCCGCGCATCCCGGACACGAATGATCCGTCAAGCAGGTGCCGGAAGGACGGGGAGATACTGCTGCAAAAACCGCCCGGGCGGGAATTTGCCGGTGGAAAATCCGGCCGGGTGCCCTGCCCCAAAAAAAGGCGACCGGCACGCCTGGTAAGGAGGCGTGCCGGTCGAGCTTTTCAATCCGGGGGCTGGTGTGTTCCATCCGGGATTTCCGCAGGCGGACAGGGCGTTTCGCGAAAAAACCCAACAACGCATGAAGCGCCTGTCCGCCGCGGGATCACCGGGTGGTGCGCGGAGTGGTTACCGCATTTGTATCTTGTGTTTGGTCAGGCGGAAGTAGGACAGCAACGACTTGGTTCCGATGACACCGCGAAGATAATACGAGACGGGTTGATGGTCAACAGATCTTAAGATACGTGATCGCGTAGGGAGCAAAAACGGCCATTTGCGAATGGAGAAATCCGTGCTAACAGATGGAGTGTTCCCCGCGACCGGCCAGGATTTTGATTGAATCCCAACAATGCTGAACACCTGGCCGGCGCGGGAAAATCTGTCTTTGGGGAAATTCGTCGGGTGGGTTGGCGGATGCGGTGCTGGAAGCACCTCGCCGGGAGCTTCCATCCCGCGTCGTCCGCGGACGGGATATTTGATAGATGGCAGGCGGGACCGGATCAATGTTTCCCGGACACGCGATCACGGAGGATGTGATATATGTTAGAGCGGGGTTCACGCGGGAGTGCGCCTGGAGGAAAAGAACAGAGGGACCATTCCTCTCCCGCGCGCGTCCGGTCATGAAACAACAACACACAC
>CAXTTX010000118.1:2117-5816 GCA_964247045.1 uncultured Verrucomicrobiales bacterium
CCTTCCGGGCCGCGCGCGGGGAGGCGCATGAAAAAGCGATGGGTCCCGCTGGAGGAAGGGATATGAAAATGGCGGAGGGTTGGTCAATCTTCCGAGAGCACGTGATCGCGTGGGAGGCGGGCATCACAACCCTTGAATTCGATTGACGGCGCGCGGGAAAGAGGGTGTGTTGGGTTTGATGGAAGAGCCAGCAATGGCGCGAACCCCCTTCCGCATTCAACGCCATGAAACCCACCCGTTTGCTGGTTTCCGCCGCCTGTTGCCTTGTCCTTTGCGGCGGGGCATCCGGCCAGAACGCGAAGGCGGATCCCTTTGAGGAAGGAATGCGCGAGGCATTCGCGGAATACAAGAAGGGCAATGGCGAGGCGGTGACGGCGAAACTGCGGGAACTCCTGAAGCTGATGGAGGACAAGGGCGCGAAGAAAGTGAACGGCGTTTTGCCCGATGACCTCGCGGGCTGGAAAGGTGACGTCTTGAAGCGGGACGACATCGGCATGATCGGCGGAGGCGTCGCGCTGTCCCGGGCTTACCAATCGGAAGGCAAGAAGGTCACGATCAAGGTGGTGAAGGACTCGCCGCTGGTGAAGCAACTGCTGCCGCTGCTGACCAACCAGGAATTGTTGGAACTCTCGAACCGCAAAACCCACCGCATCGGCGGCGAAACAGGCGTGATGGCCGGCGAGCACAAGCTGCAGCTCGTGGTCGACTCGCGGATCTACGTGGAACTGGAGGGAGGCGAGGAAACGGGCGAGACGGAACTCGTCGCGCTGGCGCGCAAGCTCGACCTCAACGCGCTGGGGAAACTGAAGTGATTGCTCAGGGAGCGGCCTGCCGGGGAAGCGGTGTTCCCACTTCCTGTCCCGTTTTTTCGCCCGGTCCGGTGTGGCGGTAAGCCATCCGGACAACCAGCGAGGATCGTCGCAAAAGGAACCAGGCAATGAATAGAGGCCAGCCGGCGAGAAGGGTGCCCGCGAATACACCGGAAGTGTCCATCGGGATGACGACATCGCCGAGATCACGAGGGAACGCGGCTGAGATCCGGGCGAGAGCCGCCGGGAATTCCCGCAGGCCGTGATAGAGGAAAACCAATCCGAGAAGCCGGACCGCCAAGCCGAATATTTCCTTCGATTTCATGGGTCTGTTAGTTCCGGGGAGAACGGGTTTGCGACCCTTGAATGCTGGGCGGACGCGTGGTTTTCGGCAAGCGGTTTCCCGGGCGGTCACTCCAAAGAGGGGCAATGCCTTGGTCTTCCTTCCCCTTGCCTCCCTGTCCGGCGCTACGGATTCCGGGCGATGATGCCGCGTTTGGCGTCGATGGTCATGTCGCCGACCTTCTTGTTGGATGCGTTGACCAGATCGAGGTGCACGGTGCCATTGGAGTATTTCATGTTCGCGAAGTCCTGGTAGTCGTAGCCGAGGTTCTTGATGTGGTAGCGGGCGACGGGTTCGGCGTTCTGGCTGGTGAAGATCACCTTGAGGGTGGGATTGCTGTCGCGTCCCTCGTAGTCGGCGACAACCCGCGCGTAGCTAGGCTCCCCGCCGGTGTAGCCGAGGGGGTGGGGGATGTAGGAGCATCCGGCAAGGACGAGGGTGAGGGAGAGGAGGGGGCCAAACAAGGAGCGAACTTTCATGATCCGATGGACGGGATGTTCTGAATGGAGGGGCGGGCGCGGCAAGGTTAATTCTCCGGGACGGCGGAGCATCACGATCCGTGCCAAACCCGCGCGGAAGGGCTGATTGCCATGGTGGCGTCTTTGCCGTAGCCTGCGGCCATGAAAACCCGCTTGTTTTCCATTTTCCTGATGGCCGCCTGTTTTTGCGGAGGGGCTTTCGGCCAGACACCGGCCAAGGAGAAGAAAGCGGAGCCCATCGAAAAGCCGGCGGCGGAACCCGAGGTGAAGGTGCCGCGCGGAGTGGACCCGAAGCTCGTTTCAGCGGATCCGGAGTACGGATACAAGAAGGAGAAGCCCATCGAGGTCGGGGGAAAAACCGAGGAGGATGGTCCGGAAGCAGAGCGGGAGTATTTTTCGAAGCTGCGGGATTCAGAGGGCAGACCGGTCAAATTCGAGAGGCTCGGCAGTTTTGGTGGCGGCAAGGACGGGCATATCCTGGACGGTTATGAAGTGGTGTCCCAAGACGGGAAGAAGGTGATCTTGTACATCGACATGTATCATTTCAAGAATCCGCCGAAGAAGCAGCCGGCACCGAAGGGATTCTTCAAGGCGAAGTGAGGGGTTGCCTATAGTTCCTCATAGACCGTGCTCGCCGTCTCCAGGTCTCCGTCGGGAGGACTGCCGGTGCCGCACTCCGCGAGGATGGTCTTGACGACAATCGCGGCGGTGTCACTGCATGCCTGGAGACCGTAGGAGTAGGGGCGGATGCCCTGGGTGTGGGGAAAGGCGATGTCGTGAATGCGCGGGTGCGGGTGGCCGGAAGCCGCAATGAGGCGGTAGGCAGCATCCACATCGATGCCGCCGGTTAGATAAAAGGGCTCGTTGTTCCCGCGGAGGAGCTTTTCCTCGTCCACGCCCTCTCCCGCGGTTGCCGCGGCGGGGCTGGCGAAAGGGGCGCGGGCGGGACGCAGGTGCTTGCCGTTCGCCAGCGCGGGAAAGGGGAAAGTCCCGATTTCCACCGGTTTCTGGCCGCCGCAGTCGATGAACATGCCGTAGGTGAGATGCTTTTTCTTTCCCGAGGGATCCTTCAGGGTAACGGTGGTGACACCCTTTTTTTCCTGATCCTCGTCCACCTCGACCTTGCCCGGGAGCATGTCGAGTTTCCCAGCGTCGTGCAGCGCGAGGAGGATGTGTGCGGAGGCCAGGGGCAGGGCGGCCATGACATTCATCACGAAGGGCAGGACGAAAGAGGTGAGGAGCCGGTGATCCTCCGCGGGGAGAAGTTCCGCGTGGAAGTTCAGCGTGTAGAGCAGATCGTCCAGCGTTTCCTTCCAATGGGTGGTGCGGTGGCGCGCCGCGTCGGCGCTGGCCTCCTCCAGTTCGGAGCGCATGCCTTCGAACGGATCCGGATACACATGATCCCCGGTCATCTTTGCCACGAAGTTCGCCAGACGGAAGGCAGGGTCCTCCAACAGGGTCGCGATCTCCGGAAGTTTGTCCTGCCCGAAGGCGGTGATCAGCACCGGACGGCACACTTTCTCGAAATAGGTTTCCAGCCTCAGGAAACCGCTTTCATCGATCAAGCCGAGGATTTCCTCGCGCCCGATGTGGCGGTAGATCTGGCGCAGCGGCTTGTCCTGCTCGAATTGCAGATGAGGCAGCAGACCTTCCGCCGAGTGCATGGTGATCTTGAATTTCTCCGCACCCGAATCCAGCTGATAGGCGATTTTCCCCTTCTTCACCACGAACTTGCCATGGCGGTGTGCGAGAGATGAAACCACATCGAAGGCGCTCAGCGAAGCGCCCAGCGTGCCAATCGCGTGGTTGTGATGATGTCCCTCCTCCGGCAGCAGTTTCGAAATCGGCCAGGGTGATGCAAAATAGCCGTGCTCCGGTTTGTCCGCCGGTGGCCATGAGTGTCCGGTGGCGATGATGACGCGGTCGAAGACGTCCGGATCCTCGCTGTCCGGGTTCACGGTGATCTTGTCCGGCGTGGCGTCCGGGGAAATATCGGTGACCTCATAGCCCGCGTGTTCGCTGACCTCGATGCCGGACTTGCCCATCTTGGTGAACTTGAAGGGCGAGG
>CAXTTX010000118.1:5826-12365 GCA_964247045.1 uncultured Verrucomicrobiales bacterium
GGCCTGCGCCGCCCCGCCGAAGCCGAGCGTGACGGTGACGCCGCGGCCCGGGTCGATCTCGGGCTTGTCGACCTGGCCGGAATCCCGCAGGATGCCAACGAGCAACCGGTATTGTTCCTGGAGATAGCCGCCGAGGGCGAGGCGCGTGTAGATCGCGCCCTCCCGGATGACGTGATCGGTCACGCCGAGTTCCTCGCGGGTGGATGGATCCTGTGAGCGCAGCCAGCCCGCGAAGGTCACCGGCAGTTCCGGAAGTTCCACGGAAGAAATATTCGCGAGGTTGTGACGGTCCGTGGTGAACGCTCCTTTCATAGAGGCTCACCCGCCCGATGAATTGCGAGGCCTGGGGCGCTTGATCCGCCAGGTGTTTCAGGAGATATACCGCTGAGGCTCCGGTTCCGATGATGGCGATGGATTCACGATGGGGCATGGAGGGGCGGTGATGATTGAGGGTTCGGGGAAAATCTCAATCAAGTTGGAGAGCGATAGCGTGAAATCAAGGTCTTGCCCGGATTTTCTGATGGAGGGGAAGAACAGACCCGCCTTCCGAAACTTGACCGGGAAGCATCCCTGCCTAGGTTGCGAAATCTGGTGCCGCAATCCCGCGGCCACTGGACCCTACCTGCGATTTGCCTTCATCCGTCATGTCGGAAACAAGTGACAGCCCGGAAACAACCTGTTCTGACGCGGATGTCGTGCCGTGGGAAAACGTGAAGCTGTTGGAGATCTGCATTTCATCCGGCCACGACTATTGGGGGAAGAAGGGCGAAGGCCGGATGCAGCATGGCATCATGCATCCGGATGAGGTGGACTGCGTGGCGGGCATGGGATTGCGGGACGACCGTTATTTCGGCCGTCGCCCCGGTGGAAAGGGACAGGTGACGTTTTTCGACATGGAGGTCGTGGAGCAAGTGCGCCTGCATTTCAAACTGCCTGAATTGCCCGCGTCGGTGTTCCGGCGGAATCTCATCGTGCGGGGCGAGGACCTTTCCAAATGGCTGGGCAAGCGATTCATGTTCCAGGGCGTGGAGTTCGAGGGGGCGCAGGAGTGCAAACCGTGCGACTGGATGAACCGCGTGGTCGAACCGGGTTGCGAGGAGTTCCTGAAGTTGAGGTTCCGCGGTGGACTGCGGGCGAGAATTTTGACCGACGGAATGCTGCGTGTGGACGGGTGACGGAACGCGTGTGCCCCGCACACTTCTAAAAATCGTCTCCGCACCCGTTGACAACCGGCCAAGCGCGGGTTTCGTGAAATTCCGAGGCGGACACCCGCCTGCGGTCCGATTCATTGGATTCAACGAAAATCATCAACCAATCATTCAAGAACATGAGCACAACCACTCCGATCAAAGGCAAAGACCTGACGAAAGAAGCCCCGGCCAGCCCGCGCGAGCGCATCGGTGGCTACGCCATCCTCGGCCGCATGGCGGACAAGGGCCGCGCCGACATCGCCGGTAACATCGGTGAATTCCACTTCGACTGTCCGCTGGACAACATGCTTTTCGGCTTCAAGGGCGTGAAGGGCGCGGACGTGCGCAAGGAACTGGAAAGCGGCGCGAGCAACGAGGAAATCGCCGCGTGGCTGGATGCGCACGGCGATCCGAAGACCGAGGAGGAAAAGAAGGCATGGTCCGATGAGGTGGAAGCCGCCCGCCCGTATGACAGTCCGGACAAAAAGGAATGGTTCATTGGCGTCTGCGAGGAAGCCGGCTGCGATCCGGAGAAGAGCACGCTTTTCGACTATCTGGAAGCCGACGACAAGGCGAGCTACCGGCATTGATCCGCGAGGGCGTTTCTAACGAATAAGGCGGCGGGTGAGAACCTTCCGCCTTTATTCGCGACCGCTGTCCGGGACTACCGAGAGCGGAGCGCAAACCGCCAGATGGCGCGGAGCCGAGCCTTCCCGATGACCACTTGGAAAAGTGCGGGCAACTGGTCAATGCTGTATCGCCTCAGGAAGAGACCAAAGGGAGTAGTGGTGGCATTGAAGGCCAAACACGGTGGCTGAACGTCCGATCCATGAATTCTCAACGTGGTAAAAACCGGCGAGACACCGGCAAGCTTCAGGCCCGCCGCAGCCAATAGGATCAGCGGCAGAACCGCGGCAATCACCCCCAGCGCGATCATTGCCTCCAACATCCGTGTCAGCATGGTATTCATTTCACCACCGAAGCCACCGGAATTGTGATTGCCTTGGCTGGCACGGCCGCGGCTTCGATCGCTTTCAGTCCTTGTGCCGAAAGGAGCCCTTCCTTTTGCCAGCGCCGTGCAAGCTCCAGCTCGCGCTTGGAAATTTTCGCGGACTTCTTCAGGTTCGTTTTCGAGGGGATTGCTTCGAGGTTATAGAAACGGGCCGCGAGTTCAGGCACCACGGCGCGGGGCAAGACATGATCCAGCGCGATGCTATCGCCCGCGTGTTCGCCGCGGGTGATGGCGGGCGAGCCGCCCTTGCGGAGTTTTTCCATACCTTCCGCGCCGTAGCAGGCGTATTCCTCCAGCTTCGCGCGGCTCCAGAGGATACCTTGCTTGTCCGCCTTCGCGCCGGGGCTGCCGGCATAGCCAGCGGCGGCTTGCGCGGTGTCGATGATTTCCGGTAGCTCGCCTCCGGCCTGGCGTGCGGTTTCCAGCCAGTAGAGGATGCGGTAGAGGCGGGCGTTTGCGGGACGATCCCCCTTGAGCGTGGCGACTTTCGCAGGGTCGAGCAGGGGCGCGATGATCTGTCTTGCGATCATCTCCGGCGTCACCACCACCGCAGCGGATGGGGCGGATCCGGTTTCCTCGCGCGGTGCCACAGGCTGCGCGGGGCAGGGGATCGCCAGTGCCAGGGTGAGGAGGATGAAAAGCCGGAGGATCATGGAAACAGCCGCGCGCAGCCTAGGCCCGGGGCCTGGATGTGGCCAGCGCTATTCAGTCCCAGGTGCCGCGACCTAGCCCGTGGGGGGCGCCTCCGCGGGCTACCGGACGGCCGATGTTACTTATGTTGTGTTAGATAAGCGGGGCGTCACTCGCCCAGCGCCGGGCGGCCCAGGGTGATGTGGACGTGGTCGTTGTGGTCGTTCACGGAGACGAACTTGCTGTTGCTCCAGGTCGTGTCCACGAAGATGAATTCCTTGCCGTCGATCTCGATCTTGCCTTTGGTTAGAAGGTCCTCGCCCCAGTTCGCCCGCAGACGCGGCACGGTGCTGGTGCCCTTCACGGCATCCCCCTTCAGGTAGCGCAACTCGGTCACCTGCGTCTTCGCGGTGATGTTGTCGATGCCCGTCCGGCTGGCGGTGATCCATGAAACGACGGCCGTCTTCGCGGCAGGCGCCCCCTTGTCCTTCGAGGCCGCCAGAAGGACCGCTTCCTGCAACTTCGTGTGGTTGTCGCCGCCGGATGCCGCGCCGGAGAACTTGTGGAAATGAAACATGTCGATGTCCGTGCCATACTGGTGCGTCTTGTGGCCGATGTCCTTGCCGTGCTCCCCGGAAATGTCGTTGATTTTCGTGATGAGCGTCTTGTTGTCATTCAGCCATTTGTAGGTCCCCTTGGAGGCCCAGTCGTCGCCGCCCGCATCGCGTGTCGAGTAGCGGTCGAAGCCAGTGGGCATCCGCCACAACGCGCGGCGGTCGCCGGTCTCCTTCTCATCGCTCACCATCGTGCCATTCACCTCCACCTGGAGCTTGAAGCGGATCTTGAACAGGTGGAAAGGTGGATCCGGGTTGGTGATCTTCACGGAGGTCTTCTTGATCGAGACACGCACCTTCACCGTCTTCTCATCCACCAGCGTCACGCCATCCGCACCCGGCGCGGAGTCCACCACCACCGTCTGGCTGGTGCCGGAAAACAGCGTGGCGGTCACCTTCTTCACCTTCGTGCCGGCGGGCTTCGTGATATCCAGCGTGAAGTGGCGGTCGGCCTCGTTCAGTTCCCCCGGCAGCGGGATGCTGTGGCAATTCTGCGGCACCGAGGTGTCCGCGGTGAGCTTGTTGATCTTCACCCCCGGGTCCGCGCCCAGCGTCGCGTTCACGCTGGTGGCCAGCGCCGAGTCGCCGACGTTCGTCGCGCTGACGAAGAGCGTGATGTCCGCGGTGCCGTCCTTCGTGAACTTCGTGATGTCGAAGGTCTGCTTGACCACACCGGTCGACCCGGTGCTCTGCCACAGCGGTTCCACGGAGAGTTGCGTGTTGATCTGGCGGGAAATGCTGGTCAGCTGCTCGCCGCCAGTGCCGGCGCGCACCACGATGCTCCAGGTGTCGTTGTAGGTGCTTTGCGCCAGCACGTAGGTGGGATACTCGGCGGAGGCCACCGTGTAACTGAGTTGCACGGTCTTCACGCCTTTCTCCACCGTCAGTTGTTTCGTCTGGGTGACGGGCACGTTCTGTCCCGCTGCCGTCGCGGTCGCGGTGACGCTGGCTTCTCCCGCCGGTTGCGGGGGGAAGGGAGCGGCTCTCCCGGCGAGTGCGGGGAGTGCCGCATTCTCCTGCTCGCGGGCACGCGCGTCCGCGGGATCAGCCTCTTCATCCCCCTGCACGGGCGCGGGCGGCGGTGCCGCCACGGGTGCGGGTAGAACCAATGGCTCCACTGTGAAGGGTGTCACGCCGTTCACCATATCCTCCGCCGCCAGCATCTTCACCGTCAGCTTTTTGTTGCCGTTCAACACCACGATGCCCTGCCCGTAGTAAAAAATCCCGCCTGACTTCGTCTCGCTCTCGAATTCCAGATTGCCAGCGGGCAGAAGCGGGAAGGTGAAATTCCCGCCCGCGTCGGACTCCGCGGTGAACACCAGGTTCGTGTTGAGAATCCTACCCGTCATCTCGATGTCCGAAACGTCCAGGGTCGCGTCCGACGGAGGTGCCACCAGCTTGCCCTGCACCTGATAGACGCCCATGAAAAACTCCACTGTCTCGTCATAGGTCCGCCCTTGCGAATCCTCCGCATGGACGTTGATGGAAATTTTGCCCGTGCGTGCCGCCAGCAGCGGGCGGATCGTGTCCGGATCGGTGAAACGGATCGTGCCGTCGGGATCGCGCGCGGTCATGGCAGTCAGGTTCACGGATGCGCCACCCGCGGGATCCAGCAGGAAAACGAGGTCCACATCCTTCAGGGACACCGTCGCACCGTTCGGCCGCGTCATGCGCAGCCGCAGTTCGGAGAATGCGCCATCCAGCACCCCGTCCGGCGCCTGGTCCAGGTTCAGGTCCGCGCTTTCCGAGAAATCCTTGCCGTCCACCGCCGCCACGTTCAGGTCCTTCACCTGGTTCGCCTTCACCCCCACGGACACCCTGCCCAGCACGGATGGATACTTTCGCACCTCCAGCGCGCGCGTGCCGGGCCGCACCAGCACCGTGGCGGTGCCATCTTTCGCGGTGGTTCCCCGGGCAACTCCATCCACCCGGACGTCGGCGCCAACGAGCGGCGGTCCGTTCGCGAGATCCTGCCGCGCGCGGATGTGCAGGATCGCCATGCCGCCGGGCGGCTTGCCTTCCAGAGTTTTAACGAAGTCCGCGAGCGCCTTCACCAGCTTGCCGCGCTCCTTCTTCGGGATGCCGTTCTTACCGGCGTTCACGAACTTCTTCGCCTGCGCGAGCTTCTTCAGCGCCTTGTCGATGCTGTCCTTGCCATTGTCCCCGTAAAGTTCCCAGGCGGCGGTTAGCGAACGCTTCAGCGATTTTTCGGCGGACTTGGAGATCTTCGCGTCGTTCACGACCTCCTTGGCCGCCTGCCAGGTGATTTCCACCGGGTCTTCCGCGCGTGCGGCCGGGGGGACGAGACAAAGCGCCATCACGATGGCGAGAATCGTTTTCATGGGTTGGGGGGATGTTGGGTTCGCAGGGGGAGGGGGAGCGGATGGGCATCCGCAGGCCTGCAAGCCGGGTGGATAAGCTATCCGCGACTTTTTTCAAGCTTCGAATGGTCATGCGGGCATCAAGAAATTCCCTATGGCGGGGCGGGGAACCTATTGAGATTGGCGATCTAGAGTGCGACAATTTTCGAAACGAAGCGCTTAAAAGAGTGAACTTGAGAAGCAATCTCAAAAGAAAAGCTGGCGGTTAGCTTTGCTTGATGAATGACCGGATCGTATGACGACCGCATGTGCCTTGTTAACCATTCCTTGGCGCCCCGAATAGCTTCTGGATTGGGAGGGGGCATCAGATCGTCGCTAAGGCCGCATTTGCCTCTTAAAGATTCCGCCGCGGCTAGAAACCAAGTTTCATATTCGCGATTGGCCAAGACCACGAGATAGGAAACGTCGCCCCTCACAGAACGGGCCCGTTCCAGTAAAACCGGTCCCAATTCAGCCGGACAGTCATCTTCGCAATCCAAAAGAATGAGGACCGTGCCATTTTTGTGTGAGGCTTGTTCGGCAGCAGCTTTAATATACCTTTCAAAGTAAGCGGGCGTTTGAATAAATGAACCCGATTTTACTCGCCAGGGAGCGTTCACGTCTGGATAAATGCCGGGCCGGAGTTCGTGGAAAATACGCCTCAGCAAAATGGGAATGGCCTCCAGTTCACCGTGGCCTTCCACAATAGGTACAATAAAAACCTCGCTCATTT
>CAXTTX010000119.1:0-8423 GCA_964247045.1 uncultured Verrucomicrobiales bacterium
TCCAATGAAAACCCATGGTTCGCCCGCAACGTCGTCAACATCGTCTGGGCCCATTTCAACGGCGTCGGCATCGTCGATCCCGTGGACGACGTCCGCGTCTCCAACCCGCCCTCCAATCCCGAGCTGCTGGACGCCCTCGCCGAAAAATTCGTCGCCTACAACTACGACTTCCGCAAGCTCGTCCGCGACATCTGCACCTCCCGCACCTATCAGCTCTCCACCCGCGTCAACGAAACCAACGCCACCGACACGCGGAACTTCTCCCACTCCATGGTCCGCCGCGTCCGTGCGGAGGTCCTCCTCGACTGCATCTCCCAGGTCACCGGCACTCCTAACAAGTTCAAGGGCCTTCCTTCCGGTGCCCGCGCCGTCCAGATCGCCGATGGCAACACCTCCAACTACTTCCTCACCACCTTCGGCCGCGCCACCCGCGGCACCGTCTGCTCCTGCGAGGTCAAGATGGAGCCAAACCTCTCCCAGGCCCTCCACCTCCTCAATGGCGATACCACCCAGCAGCGCATCCGCCAGGGCAAGCTCGTCGAGAACCTCCTCTCCGAAAAGAAAACCCCCGCCGAGATCATCTCCGCCCTCTACCTCACCGTCCTCTCCCGTCCCCCCACCGACATGGAGCGCGAGAAACTCCTCGCCGCCGCCACCGCCGAACCGGAACCCGCCAAACAACGCGAATCCCTCGAGGACATCTTCTGGGCCCTCCTGAACTCCAAGGAGTTCATCTTCAACCATTGAACTGTAGCGGCGCGTCCTATGGCCGTCGCTGTTCGTGCTCTTTTCGGAGCGCAGCGACGCCGGAGCGGAATGGGAGCGAAGCGGACATGGCGGGCCTGACATT
Organism: uncultured Verrucomicrobiales bacterium; assembly: GCA_964247045.1. Taxonomy (GTDB): domain Bacteria; phylum Verrucomicrobiota; class Verrucomicrobiia; order Verrucomicrobiales; family Akkermansiaceae; genus Luteolibacter. The sequence continues at coordinate 851 of CAXTTX010000119.1, forward strand.
TTTCAACCATGCCCGCAAACACTCCTGTCCCCGTTCATCGTGCCGGTCTTTTCCATAACACCCGTCGGCAATCGGAAATCCCACCCACCCTCCACACCCTCCATCATCTCCCCCAACTCTCACCCCCCCCTTTACTCCCACCCCTTCACCACCAATCCCTCCATCATCTTATCCAGCTCTCCCAAACCCGGCGTGAATTTCCCCTCATTCGCCACCAGCCACTTCTTCACCTCGCCCTCATAAGCACCAAACTCCTTCTCAAACTTCGGGTAATCCTTCTTCGAATACCCTAGATGCGTTGCCTCCTGCGAATCGTCCGGCAATCCCGGCAAATCCAGCGGAAACGTCGCGATGACCTGACAAGACCCGTCTTCGGACAACCCCAGGAAAAGATAATGAAGTTCCCCCCGCTGCGCCAGATCAGGCTCGATGCTCCACTGGACGATCCCGCGCACCCCTGACCCGCCCTCGAACTTGATCTCCTTTTTAAGACAATCAAACACCGTCGTGGCGTCCATGAATCCCGGGCTGATCCCATTTACCGGTTGCTTCACCCATATCGCGAGATCCTTCCGCATCTTCGCGACATACTTGGCCGCCGCCTTGGCATCCACCGTCCCGTCATCAAAAACCGAGTCCCATTCGTCCGCCTTGTGAATCAGGATCTGCGGCGCCGTCGGGTCATCGCCAGCGGACTCCTGCTTCAGCATATACCACTCCGGAGCCGCCTTCGGCAGACGGATCGCCCAATGTTGCGGGCGGTTGAAATAACCCGGTTTCAACATCATCGCCGGATTGCGTTTCTTGTCCTCCCATGCCGTGGCCGAATAAAGAGGCGCGAAAGCCACCTTCTCCACCACCGCCCCTTTCGCGAAGGCCTTCGGCACCGTCACCCGGAACGGACCCGCTGTAATAACTTCCCGCTCCGGAGGCTCTGCAAACAGGGTGGTTGCACCTAGCAACAAAACCATTGCGGCAATCTTCATCCGCCTTTCCTATTTCAAATCCAGCCGACAGTCAGCCAAAAAGGTTTCCCATCCCACTCCTCCTCTTGAGCCCCATCGGCCCGGATAACGGTTGCTCGAAATATTCAGCCCTGTAGGGGCGGCACAAGCGCAGCTCTCCGGGTAACATTCCCCTCCACGCGCCCACCGTCACGTCCTGCTTTCCCCGAAGATACCGCGTCCCGCTGCCTACTCCTGCCTACCCCCTTTGATCCGGCCACACCTGGCGGCATCGTCCCTAGAACCTGTTCACCCACAAGTTCCCACCTCCGTTCCAGGTCGAATTCGCGCCGAACATTTCCACGGAAAAAACCATCCCGTCTCCATCCACCACCGTGCCGATTCCCGTATATTGATACAGGTCCACCATGGCCCGCTGGTGGGGTTTGGATTGGGACCATAGCCTCACCAGGGTCGCGGCGCTCCCTCTTCTGCTACAAACCACATTCTCGGCCACTCGCCCGTAACCCATCGTCATCTGGGCACGCTCCGCCCGCCACCCGAAGCCATTGTGATTCGCGTCGCTTACCTTCGGACCATATTTCCCCCGGTTGCGCAGCAGATATTCCGCATGCTCGTGGGCCAGGCGGTCCAGGCCCCTGTCACGGCGGAGGCTGAGTTTGTTCCGGTCATTTCGATAGTGGTTAACCTCGATGAACACTTGGTTCGATAGAGCCTCACCTGTGCCGTTCAGACGTGCCGCGACGGGCAAGCGCTTGATCGGCACCGGTGGGGCACAGGAGGCCACACACGCGATGGCCACAAAGCCCGGGAGAAACAGCATTTTCGTTTTCATGATAATAGTTGGGTTGAGGTGAATCGATCATCACCGGCGGTTCCTCTTTCCGACCCGGCGGCCTTTTTAAATTCTAACTTTTTGAAGGAATCTTGCCGTTCTCGGCAGGTTCCGAAATCACAAGCCACCCCTGGCCCACACGTGGATGTGTGGGGCGCGGTCAAAGGGCTGGCCGGCGGAATGGGCGTTCGAACCTATCCCGCCGGTGTGACCGGAGTCTTCGGTGAGGACGGCTGGACGGGGTTATTTGTTCCGTAATTACGCCGTTGAAACTCCGCGAGGAATTCCCGGAGGAAATTCTCGGGTGGCTTCTCATCCCGCTTCAATGCCAGCAGCATCTTCATCCGGGCTTCGGCGATGGATTGTTTCATGATAACGTCGGCACGAGACAGGAGTCTAACGGGTTCGATCTGGCTGCCCGGCGAACCCGGCGGGAGAATTCCACCTGGCGGATCGCCGATAGCGTGCGGACATAGGTCCGCCTTGAGAGAATTTCGCGTGTGGCGTGGAAAAGTTCCCGGATGTTTTCCGGAATGCGGCAGACGTGGAGTTTGTGGGATTGGGTGGCCATTTCCGTCACCGCATTCGCACCGTCCCCGGTGGAAATCCGCGCCAGCCTTCCCCGGGCCGCGAGCGATCCCGGAAAAACGATGATATTGGCGCGACCGGTCGGCGTTTGGTTGAAATTTGCTGTTTTCATGGATGGGGTATTTTCTTTTGGGAGTTCGGATTGACGGGAAATGCCGGGTCTAACAGGAAAACGGCGGGCGGCGTCCGCGTCCCGCTTCGTTTGAAGCCCGCTCCTCTTTCGCGACTCTTCGCGTCTCTCCGCACCTTCGCGGTAAACGATACCGCGCTGTCGAAAGCAGACTTCAGGAGCAATCCAATCGCCCGGATGGAACGGGTGCTCCCCTCGAGATGGTTATGGACTACCGCGATGACACGCCATGGGCCTCAGGCCCGGCCTCCTAACAGTAGGGTCACGCGAAGTGACTTCTTCCGGCCCATTACGGGTCTTTTGACGTTGGAATAGTCCGGTTTCATCTGGATTCTGTTTTTCATCACCTGGCCTATCTGTTATTTAACAACCGGGTCTGCCGATGTAAACGCACACGCCATGCCACATGTTTTAAATGTGTTGAATGCAATATAACGCAAAGGATATTTGCTTTGAACGAAAACGCAGGTCGTGTTGTCGACTGCACATTTTGCGGGAATCCCTGCACGGATTGTGTATTTCAGTGCGAAACGGGTTGCCCCGGAAGGGTTTGGTCCGTGTCCCGCATCGTTTTTTGAAAAAATCTTGTCAAGGGTGTCCCCATTCGTGGCCTGACACTGTGATTTCCTGCTGCCCTTGCCGCGCCGGGATGTGCGGGTTTCCCCCGGAATTGATGGTATGTGATTCGCTTCACCCCGCGGGTTTCTATCGCGGAGGTTTCCTGCTTTCGTGGGGACACGGATCCCGGTTCCGGCAAGACCACGGAACATCCATGGCCGGCACCGGCTGTTATCCCGGGCATTTCCAGCTGCTTGTCCAGGTCTTGCTCCCCGGTGGGTTCGCGCTTTGCCTGTTCGTAATTCATACCTTGGGTCCTCGTTTGGGCTTCCTCCGGCTATCGGCGAGGCCTCCATGGTCCGGGCATACACGACTTTATGTATTACCGGACGGACCCGCGAAACGGCACCCGGATCGGAAAGCTCATTGATTTGCTGCATGATCTGCAAGGGGTCTATTGAAGCAACCGATGGTTGGCTTCCGGCTTACCCTGCTATCGGAATCTATCACTTGGTTTATTGGTGACCATGGAGTATAACCCTACTTTACCCCATTCCCGGTCACTTCGCTAATGAGGTCATAACTCGATAGACTCGCTAGAATGTCTCGGAAAACCGGTCGGTAGGGGCAAAACGAAACGAGCGCTTTGTTTTTGAATGCCCTGCCGGCGTCCCATCGGTCACCTCGGTCCCATCGGTCACCTCTTTGGCACCGAGGATGCGCCCTCACGATAGCCCGCGGGCAACATCGTGATCTCTAGACACAAATTGGGGGGAAGGTTTGCGCCAGCGGTTGGCCTCTTCGTTCGTTGTGCCGCGTTTTTTTTGGCCACGCTTCGCTCCGTCCATGTCCCATTCGCGGTCTGCCGGAATCCACCCGCCGTACCGGTCCCTCACCGGAACACCAGCCACACGATTACCGCGATGACGACCCATATCCCCACTGCCGGAATAAACAAAAGCAAAGGTGGCCGATAGATCGGCTTCCGGTCTTCCACGGCGGCGACGGAATGGATTTCTTGAGACAAGGCTGCGGAGGGCTGGGTTCTTAAAACAAGGAGAGGCGATTGCGGGGCGACGCGGGTATTGGGTTTGGCGACGCCCCGCAAACGCGGGTTACCTCGGGGAGAACCATGGAAACAATCAACCGTCCATCCCTCGGCAATCTTCGAAGATCGCATCACTCTTCAGGATCGCCATTAGGTGAGATTCCCGGGTTCTTGTAGGTAAAACCCCCGGTGGGCCTGGGCGTTTTGCCCTGAACCCGCCTGGCGTGCAGATTGTCGCCAAACGACCATGCAATCCCGGCCGTCGCGAAAGAACGCCTGAAGCGCGGCATAAAGACATACGCAACGGGCGGGCGATTACCCCCCGTGAACTCTCAGGTAACAACACCCAGCTCCCTCAAAAACTTCACCGACAGCGCCTGCGGCTTCGGCTTCAGCCATTCCTGAGGAGTCAGCGGCTCATCATGAATCGTGAATCCACCTCCATGCGGAAGACTCCCTAGGTCAGCCCACGAGACGGGCATCGAGACCCCCGCACCCGCCCTCGCCCGCACGCACCAGGGTGCAACGCACGTAGCCCCCCGCCCATTCCTCAACCAATCGATGAAAATCTTGCCCCCGCGCTTTGCCAGCGTCGAGGTGATCACAAAACGCTTCGGGTTCAACTGCGCGACCTCCGAGGCCACCGCCTTCGTGAAAGTCTTCAGTTCTTCCCAACCGCGCCCATGCCCGCGCTTCAGATGGAGCACGATATGCAATCCTTTCCCCCCTGAAGTCTTGACCAAGGTCTTCAGCCCATGCCCTTCAAGATAATCCCTCAGCAGGAAGGCCGCCCCCAGCACCTCCGGCCATGGCACCGCCGGATCCGGATCCAGGTCCCAGATCAGGAAATCCGGCTCCTCCCCATCGGGCAGAGGCGCGCCCCACGGATGAAACTCCACCACGCCAAACTGGGCCAGCGCCACGATCCCCTCCATGGAATGCACTGATAGAACTTCCGTCCCTTTCGGCAATGTCACGCTGTCCACATGCGGTGGCTTGTGGCTCGTGAGCGACTTCTGAAAAAACACCTCGCCCGTCACGTCATCCGGCACCCTCAGCAGTGCCAGGGGGCGGTTGCCCGTGAAAGGCAGCATCAGTTTCCCCACCCGCTCATAGTGCCGCACCACCTCCAGCTTGGTGATCCCCTCGTCAGGAAAAACCACCCGCTCCGGATGGCTCACCGTGATCCCCGCCACCACCGCACCGCCCTTGCCCTTCCCTTTGACGATAGCCTTCTCTCTAACTCCTCCCTTCGCCTTCACCCTCCGCTCCACCGCTGGAACCTCCTCCGCATCCGCCGCAGTCTCCATATGCACCTCTTCCGCCGGCTTGTCCTCGCGTATCCCGACAAACGACGCCTGCCTTACCAGACCCTCGCGCGTGATCTCCGCATACTCCACCTCCGCCACCAGCTTCGGCTCCAGCCAGGTGATCGAGCGGTCCCTCGTCGGAAACAACGCCTTTTTCGTGCGCAACGCTTGGAAACTCTCATACAAACCGTCCCGCAGCTTTTCCGAAAACCCAGTCCCCACCCGTCCGCGGTCCACCCATTTCCCATCCTCCAGCGAGGCCAGCAGGATCGCGCCGAAGCTTCCTGAAAAAGCCCCTTCACCCTCCGTATAGCCGCTTACCACGAACTCCTGCCGCGGCCGGCACTTGGACTTCGTCCATTCCTTCCGCGACTCCGGCTGATAGGTCCCCGCCAGCGGCTTGCTCATGATCCCCTCCAGCTCCAGCTCGCAGGCCTGCTTCGCCAGATCCTTCCCGCTTGCCGCCGGCCACACATGGGAACGCGTCACCGTCGCTCCGGTCTCCTCCGGCACCAGCGCCGTTAGATACTCCAGCCGCTTCGAAAGCGGTAAGCCTCGCAAATTATCTCCCGCGAAGTGCAGGAGATCGAACGCCACGAACGAAATCGCCTTCTTCTCCCGCGGCCCTGCCTTCGCCTTGGGCGTCATGCTCTTGTTTATCCCAAAACCTCCCCCGCCCAGCGCGTTTTGCAGTTCCCCGAAGCTCGTCCGCCCCTTCTCGTCGAAAACCACCGCCTCCCCATCCAGCACAAAGTCCTCTTTCGAAAGCGCGTCCATCGCCGCCACCAGGCTCTTGAAGCGGTCCGTCCAATCATGCGCGTTCCGGGTATAAATCGTCACCTTTCCCGCCTGCTTCACCACGATCAGCCGGTAGCCGTCCAACTTGATCTCGTGCACCCATCCCGCGCCCGACGGTGTCGAGTCCACCACATGCGCGAGCTGCGGCGAAACAAACCCCGCTACCTCCTTCTCCATCGTCGCCATCGTGGGGGAGGGCGGGGGATGCGTCGCCGGATTCAGCCTCATTAGCATCCAGTTGGGCTCCTCCTTCATCCGCGCGAGGATATACGGCGCGCTCAGCCTCTCGCCCTTGAGGTGGAATTTCAGCGTGCCCTTGGCATACTGCTGCCGCCAATCCTTCTCCATCGGCTCCCATTCCCCCTTGTCCCAGATCGTCATCGTCCCGGCACCGTAGTTGCCCTTCGGAATCGTCCCTTCGAATTCCCTATACTCCACCGGGTGGTCCTCCGTGTGAACGGCCAGGCGGCGTGTGCCCTCTTCCTCGGGAATCCCTTTCGGCACCGCCCAACTCACCAGCACCCCGTCGATCTCCAGCCGCAGATCGAAATGATGCGCCCGCGCATGATGCTCCTGGATCACAAAGGAACTCCCGCCCTTCCGCGGGACCTTCGCCCCCGGCTCCGGCGTCTTCTTGAAATCCCGCCTCCGCCGATACTTGGCCAAAGGCGCATCGCCGTCCGCATCCTCATCGGTCTCGATCTCCGGTTCAGCCGCCACGGCCTTTGATCTAACCGCCTCCTTCTTCCCTCCCGCTTTCGCTTTCACTTCCGCCTTCTTCGTGACCCCTGTCTTCTTCAAGGCCACGGGCTTCTTCGCTAACTTTGTCTTTTTCGCCGCCACCGTCTTCTCGGGGGCAACCTTCTTCGCCGCCGCCACCTTCTTCGCCGCCCCTTTCTTCTTCACCGCCGCTGCCTTCTTCCTCCCACTCGTTTTCGCCGCCCCCAGCTCGATCCACGCCGGCGCATGATCACTCGCATGCTCCCATCCCCGCACCTCCCGGTCCACCTCCGCCGCCAACAGCCGCGGTGCCACTAGCGGACTCAGCAGCAGATGATCCAGCCGCAGCCCCGCATTCCGACCGTAGGCATTCCTCAGGTAATCCCAGAACGTATAAATCCGCTCGCCCGGATGCAGCTCCCGGATCGAGTCCACCCAGCCCTGCTCCAGCAGCCGCGCGTAGGCCTCCCGCACCTCCGGCCGGAACAACGCGTCATCCTCCCACCCCTTCGCCTTGTAAACGTCCAGCTCCGTCGGCATCACATTGAAATCCCCCGCCAGCACCACCGGGATCTCCTGCTCCAGCAAACTCCCCGCATGCTCCAGCAGCCGCTCAAACCA
>CAXTTX010000119.1:8433-12354 GCA_964247045.1 uncultured Verrucomicrobiales bacterium
GGATTCCCGTTCGGCAGGTAAAGGCACCCGATCAAAATCCCGTCCACCGCCGCCTCGATGTAGCGGCTCTGCTCGTCCTCCTTCTCACCCGGCAGCCCTTTCCGCGTCTCGATCGGATCCATTCCCTTCGCCAGGATCGCCACCCCGTTCCAGCTCTTCTGCCCCTGCCAGATCGCCCCGTAGCCCGCCTCCCGGATCGCACCGATCGGAAACTTCGCCTGCGGCGCCTTCAGCTCCTGCAGGCACACCACATCCGGCCCCGCCTCCTCCAGCCACTTCAACAGCACCTCCAGGCGCCCGTTGATCCCGTTCACGTTGTAAGTCGCGATCTTCACGGCACCCTAACTTCAGGTATCGATCACCAGCACCTCTTCCGCCTCACCATCCCCCTCCGCCCCGCCCCGCGGATCCTCCGCGCAGATCAGCCCGTCATGTTGCCGGTTCGTCCGGCACCTCCTCACCTCGCCGATCACGTCAAACCAGCCGCCCCCCTCCCGGCCCACCAGCACCTTCATCTCCGGATTCTCCGCCGCCACCGGCGCCAGCTTTTCCATCAGTTCGCCAAGGGTCATCCTTCACCATGCCAAGGTTTCAGCGCCGCTCAACGGAAATCCCAATCCCACCACCCGTGAAAACAGCCCCGTCCTATTTCGGCACGCCCGCATTCAATGCCGCCGCCAGCGCCGCCTCACCGTTCACCAGATCCTCCCAGCGCAGCTCAACCCCCTTCCGGTGTCCCTTCTCCGTCAGCTTCAGCCCATCCCCGTCGATCGTCAGCATGTGCGCCACCCCCGCGATATCGATCTCCCGCTTCAGGGGCTTCTCCAGTTTCGTGGCCATGACAGGGTGGGGATTCGGTTAAATTCGGTTAAAACAGCAGGGCGGGGGATAGCGGGATAAAACGTCCAGCATCACCCGAAGCGCGCACCGCCCCCCTGTCAAGCCGCCGGCTGAAACCGCAGCACCCGGAAAACCACTTGCAACGCCATCCCACCCGCCGAGGTTCCCCCCGGCCCTCCCGTGCCCGGCTTGTCAAACCGGGTGCGAACAAACGACCTAGCCTAGCTGTACAAAACTGTCACGCGGGAGAGCCACTGCACCGAAGCCCTAACCCACTGGTAGCGGCGTGTTGATCGCCGTCAATAACGTCTCCTGCCTCAGGAAATAAACGTAAATTGTTAATTATTAGATGTTTAAGTCTGAAATTTGTTCTGCCGGTAGGGGATTGAGAATTGTCTGCATGCGAAGATTGAAGCCTACTAAAGTCTACTGTAGCGTCGGGAAGCAACGCATGCCCGCCAAACGGACTAAAACGCAACCAAGGTCATTTAATCCCAAGCGCGAGATCGCCAGCGGTCAAAACCAAGGCGATCTTGATCGCTTGGCGCGTTTGGTGATTTATCGTGGGAATGCGGCACATAAACGAAATCCTGGTGATTTTGGTCTGTCGCCACCTTTGGGACCTCGACCGGGGAAGACATTGTGTGATGATGCAGGACTTTTCAGCCGAGTCGTGGCCGAAAACTTATTGAAAGAAGGAGTTCGTGTCGGCTTGGTAAGCAAACAAGGTGGGAAAGACTATCCGCAAAATGTTTGGGCTGTAAGCGCCGAGGGTATTCCTTTGGAAGCTCAGTTGGAAAATTCGGGTGATTTTAGTTACCACGGATATCCGATGCCTGTTGATGACCCATTTCGTGACAAAGTAATAGAGAGATGGAAAATGACCCATGGATGACCTGACCATTTATTTTAAGCCGTTAGGTGGCCTAGCTGGTACTCCGGTTGAGCGTGCCTGCTATGCTGACGTCGGCTTGGCGGTCGGTGATCAATGGCTGACATTCCTAGAGGATCGTATTGCGAGTACTACAAGCAATTATTTGCGTGCTAGCGTACATCAGCTGGCAATCTGGTTTGCGAGCAACTGGTGGAGACTTCGCTGGGAACCTGAGACTTTTGATTGGGCAACCAATATCGATTGGCGGATGTCTCATACAATCGCAAGTGCCGGGGGGGGATTTATCTGGCCAAACGTGCTGTTCGCCAGCGACGGTGATTTTGTCACGGTAGCATCCCGTCCTCGCATCAATGCGGCTGTTTTTGAGCCAATTCGTTATTTGAATGAGTTCGATGGACGAATTTTTGCTGCCGATTTTGAAAGTAAGGTCGATGGTTTTGTGGAAGGCGTAATTGCTCGCCTCCACAGTATGGATATTAAAAATGACTCCCTCTCGATATTGTGGAGAGAAGTGATGATGGAGAGGGGCGACCCGCAAGCTACGCAATGGAGGAAGTTGGAAGCAATGGCGGGTTACGATCCAGACGAGGCTCCCGCCGCATTGGAGGCCAAACTTGTCAATGATCAAGTCAGGCTAGGAAAAAGCGCCGTTGAAGAGGTGGCCGCTGAAGCCAAACATGATGTAGACCGTGCGTTGCAGTCTATGCGTGCTGCAAGCCGATCAAACAATGTTGAGGAAGGGGGATTCGGGGTGGTAGTCCCACGTCTGGACACCACAAGCGCGGATGTCGGTGGAGTTCCGTGGCAAAATGCGGCTAGTTTAGCGGCTCAAGCCAGAGAGGCTTGGGGACTTGGCAAGAGGCCGATTCGAAACAAGCTCTTCGCGGATCTTTTAAATACGTCAACAGCTATTTTTTCTGACAGGAAGCAGCCCAAAACTCGAACGGCTTTTGCGGTGCGAAAGAGGAAAAACGGCGCGATGAATGTTTATCTTCAAAGTCCCCATCCTGCGGGCAAGCGCTTTTCCTTGGCGCGTTTAATTGGCGATCACCTTTATTTCGGCGAAGAGGAGAAGTTACTACCAGCTACAAGAACTCGGACATCACGGCAGAAGTTCCAACGTGCCTTCGCTCAAGAACTCTTGTGCCCTTACGATGCTTTATTGGAGAAAATCCAGACAGAGAGGCCGGGTGACGATGATATAGAAGAAGCTGCGAAATACTTTCATGTTTCACCGCTGCTCGTAAAAACGGCGCTCGTTAATAAAGGAACTTTAGATCGATATGCTCTCGACCACGGCCCCTAATCGATGATTAAAATTATAGGGGGGGTCTGTTATCTTTAGGGGCTTCAGATGAAGATTGTGTTTTCACAGAAGGTTAGCTGTGAAAGTCATGTCCGCCGTTATTGTTTGTTAGCGTCAGCGCGCGACTCTTGGGGGGGGCGAATCCCTGGTAAAGAAGTTGCTGGATGTCCGTTGTGTTACTTACTTAGACGCATTACTCGTTTAAGTTTGCAAGTCCGGCGTCTACAAATCGCAGTGCGGATTTCTTGGGAACTTCGAGCTTATCGGAAAACGCGAAAAATTCAGAACCTTTATAACACCTTCCTGCATTGTACTGCAAATTGTAGGTGAAAGACTTCCGCTTCGAATAAAGCAACTGAATTTCTGCTACGTTGTCATAGGAAACCAGCCAAGGAAGCTTCACCTTTCCTTGGATCGCTTTCGCGAGCCTTGAATGATCCTCTGGTCGATAATGGTTCAGATACAGCCTGTCAGCTTTCTTGAAATAGGGTGGGTCGAAGTAGACGAGCGCATTCTTGTCGATCTGGGGCAGATACGTTGTAATTAGTTCCTCAGCATCCAGATTAAGAATGGAAATCAGTTTCCTTCTCGAGGCGATTGCTTCCACACGACGAATGAGTTCCTGCCGTGGAAAGCGCGCATCCATTTTCCAGTCTCCCGTCTGAGCAAGGCCCCCGATCAGCCCGCCCGTTAGGATTCCAGACCTATTTACCCTGTTGAGGTAAAATGCACTGAATCCGAGATCGATCCGACTGGCACGCGGAAGCTTCAGGATTTGCTGCTGTCGTCTCCACTCTTCAATGGTGAGTGGCGAGTTGCGAATGCGCCGACAAAATTCTTCCGTATGGTTCAAGATGGCCCACCAAATCGAAAAGACCTT
>CAXTTX010000120.1:0-10563 GCA_964247045.1 uncultured Verrucomicrobiales bacterium
CAACTGCGGCATCTCGGCGGACTGGTATTTTTCGATACCGCCGGAAATGCCCCGGCGGGCGACCCGCGTCAGGTTTCGGTCATCGCCGCGGCCCCGGCGCGGGTGCTCACCGGCAATATCCATCACCCGGACGAACGGGAGTCCCTCCAGCGCGCTCTCGCGGAAGGCCCGGAAGCCCCCGGCGATATCGGTTTCCCGGCGGGCGGCCTTTGCGGCTGGATCAGCTACGAGGGGGATTTCGTCTTCGGCGATTACCGCGAGATGCTGGTCTATCGCCACCATGACCAGACCTGGTGGGAAACGGGTTCCCTATCCTCCCGCCTGCGGCCCTGCCCGGGCGAGGCGGAAATCGGCGAGTTCATCCCTCTGGCCAGGCCGGAGAATTTCATCTCGGGGGTCGCCCGGGTGAAGGAGTGGATCTCCGCCGGGGATATCTACCAGGTGAACCTTTCCCAAGCCTTCGCCACCACGGTGCGCGGTGACCTTTTCAGCCTCTATGAATCCCTCCGCGACGCGTCCCCGGCTCCCATGGCCGCCTACCTCGCGCTGGATGGCCGGGAAATCCTCAGCTCTTCGCCCGAGACTTTCCTGAAAATCTCCGGCCGTGGCATTGAAACCCGCCCGATCAAGGGCACCCGTCCACGTTTCCCCGACTCCGACGAGGACCGGCGATCCGCCTACGAACTCCAAACCTCCGCCAAGGAGATTTCCGAGCTGGTCATGATCACCGACCTGCTCCGCAACGATTTGGGCCGGATTTGCGATTTCGGCAGCGTGGAAGTCGCCGAGATGCTGCGACTGGAGACGCTCGCGCAGGTCCATCACCTGGTTTCCACCGTCACCGGCACGCTTCGTCCTGGAATCGACGCCGTGGCCGCCGTGGCCGCCTGTTTCCCCGGCGGCAGCATTACCGGCGCGCCCAAGAAGCGGGCCATGGAAATCATCCGCGAGATCGAACAAGTGCCCCGCGGCGTCTATTGCGGGGCCATCGGCTGGTTCGGCTACAACGGGGAAAGCTCATTCAACATCGCCATCCGCACCTTGGTCCGGACCGGCGACAAGCTGGTGTATCAAGTGGGAGCGGGCATCGTCGCCGATTCCGATCCGGTAAAGGAATACGAGGAAACCCTGCACAAGGCCGCCGGGATCCGTTTGGCCGTCCAACGCTGGCAGGAAGCCTCACGATGAAGTCCAGGATGGTCCGCGTGATTGGCATGTGCCGGTGGTTCGTCCTCCTCGCCCTGCTTGCGACGGCGGTGGGATCCGCCTCGGCGCTCTTCCTGTGGACGCTGGATGCGGTCACCTTGATCCGCTTCGGAAAACCCTGGCTGCTCTATCTGCTGCCGCTCGCGGGCTTCTGTGTAGGGCTGCTCTATCAGCTTTATGGCCGCCAGGCCGCGGGCGGGAACAACCTTCTGATCGATGAAATCCACCAGCCCGGTGCCGGCGTGCCCCGTCGCATGGCCCCGCTGGTTTTCATCGGTACCATCGTGACCCATCTTTTCGGCGGCTCGGCGGGCCGGGAAGGAACCGCGGTGCAGATGGGCGGTGGCATCGCCGCCGCGTTCGCGCGCTTCTTCAAGTGCGATGCGGCCACCGTCCGCGTTCTGCTCATGGCTGGCGTGGCTGCGGGCTTCGGGTCGATCTTTGGCACCCCGGTGGCCGGGGCAGTTTTCGCGCTGGAGGTGTTGGTGGTGGGCCGCATCCAGTATGACGCGCTGGTGCCTTGTTTTTTCGCCTCGGCCGTCGCGGATTGGACCTGCCGGGCCTGGGGGGCCGGGCACACACACTATCATGTGGCCGTTTCCACCGGGACGGCCTTCGATTTCCTGCTGATGGGAAAAGTGATCTTTGCCGCGGCCGTCTTCGGGCTGGCAGCCATGCTGTTTTCGACGCTTTCCCACCGGCTGGGCGAGGCGTTCAAGACCCACATCCCGCGCCCGGAATTGCGGCCGGTCGCGGGGGGTATTCTGGTCATTGGCCTTTTCTTCCTCGCGGGAACAGATGACTACCTCGGCCTCGGCGTGCTAGGCAACAGCCCGGATTCGGTGACCCTGCCGACGATGTTTACCTCCACCACGATTCCCGCGGGAGCATGGTCTTGGAAACTGCTGTTCACCGTGGTCACGCTCGCCTCCGGTTTCAAAGGGGGGGAAGTGACCCCCTTGTTCTTCATCGGCGCGGCCTTGGGAAATTCACTCGCAATGGTGATGGGCGCGCCCGTCGATCTTTTCGCCGCGCTTGGTTTCGTCGCCATCTTCGCCGGCGCCACCAAGACCCCGCTCGCCTCGCTGTTGATGGGGATGGAGCTCTTCGGCGCGGGAAATGGCTTGTATCTGGCGGCAGCCTGCATCGTCGCCTACCGGTGCAGCGGCTCGACGGGCATTTACCCCGCGCAGCGGAGCAGCCGGGATGCCTCTCCCGGAGCCGGAGGGTAACAAGTGGCTTGCCTCCCCCGGCGCGCGCGGTTTATCCATCCCCCGCCCGAAACGGCCCACCGGCCCCCGTAGTTCAATGGATAGAACGATGGTTTCCTAAACTGTAGATTCGTGTTCGATTCACGACGGGGGTATGGCCTGAATATCAAGCAATTTGCTTAAAAACAGCGACTTGCAAACCGAGGGTCAGGATTATGGAATGCGCCGGAATGCACTGAGAGTCGCGCACATGAGGCGCAAATGGATTACAGGCGGATTACACAGGAGTATGCAGACGAGCCGATTAGGTCCTGGTATCGAAAGGTGCGCAGATTCGGGTCCTGTTTCTGGAACTTGCTAAATTGAAACTTTTAAGAAAAGCGGTCACCGTATGGCGTGCCATTCAAGTGTGAGTGTTCCGATCACGTTCTGATTTTTAACCAGCCCCAAGTCTTAGTCAAATCCGCGCCTAGCTGAGCGAAATGGGGGACTTAACGAGAGAAAGTGATGATATCAGGATTTTCGATATCGTTGCTCTTGTAGGCCAAAGCCTCGAAAATCAGCGAAAGCATGCTAAAGGGGACCTTGGTCCGATCCGGATGGAAGCTGTGGCATCGGATCTCTTTGCCATGGAGAGTAAGCGCGGCGATCAGATCCAAATAATAGTGGTTGGACATTCTCAAAGGAGCTGAGATCTCTCGGAAGTCGCTTCCCACCTTGGTTTTATGAAGTTGGGTCAACGAGTAGTCCAAGGCGATGATGGCTGCTGGCGCTCCAGAAAACGCTGCGATCGGAGGCAACTTGTTGTCCTTAATCTGCTTATCGGAAAAAAATTCAGGAATAGGTGCCTTGGTGATGATGCCAATGGACACTGCGGCCAAAATTTTAAACGGGCTGGGGTTGTTGCCGCCGCCCCAAGCGTTTCGGATGATCAACCGGGACCGCATTTCAACATCCCTCCACAGCATGTTTTGAGGTCCCATTGACGATTGGGCGACCGCTGGAGAATCTGGAGGGCAATAGGGAAGGTAGTCTATGGGTGTGCCGAAGAGTTCCTCGCACGCGGCCTCGCACACCAATTTTATTTGGTGTGCATTGATTTGCAATGTTTCAAAGGGGTCCATAGTCGACAAAAAAAGGGCCCTGTGCAATCACGGGGCCCTTCTTCGTTTGAGGATTTAAATGTTAATTGGCTCGGAGTCGATTAAAAATCGAACCCGCCCATTTCGTGATCTCCTCTTTGGACATCAACGAGATCTCGCCGGGAGCGTTCGGGTTCGGATTCATTCCTTTACCCACGCACTCGGCAAACGGGCGCTCCATTGGATCGCAGTCGTCTTCTTTGTGAGTATTATTGGCCATAGCTGCTGGTGCTTTCAATTCTATAAAATAGGCGAGGTTTCGGGGTTTTCACCCGAAATCTGCCCAGGGAGTGGTAATCAGGGTCAAAGAGGGATGTTGACTAATTTGCGGCAACAAATGTGACTAGTCACAATCCCTCCTGCGCGGGGTATAACGTTACTGGGGTAGTATTTTCTACCTTTATTTGCATCGGAATGTAACTTTTTCGCGTATTTAGGGATTCTTTGAGTAATCATACCACATGTAGTGGTGTTCAGGTGCTCTTTCGCCTAGAACTTTGTAAAATCTGGGAGCTTTCCGGACGGGAGGCGCGCTGGCTGAGGCAACGCAAGAGGGGTGTGCCGATGACCAAGCTCCACCTGGTCGGGAGCGATAGTGGGGAGTCAAGCCGCTTGACGGGTCAATTCCAACTCAAGGCGAGTGAACTTAAGTTCAGAACGGGATAATTCACGACTCGGCAGCAGCCGCTGCCCGCCTATTTTGAACACGTGTTCAAAAATGGAAGGACCGAAAGCTCAGGAATCAGCCGATCCTTCAGTGAAGCGCGTTGCACTGGGTGACTGGACGAAAAACTTACTTTCAAATACGCAAGGGCGTCCAGAATACCACCCTTGCCTAAAGGGGGGCGAGATCCGGCTCCGTGCCCCTGCAAAAGCTCATGTAGGTGAACTGGCCCAGGTTCTGGAAAGTGACCACCCATTCCCCCATTCCCCACCCGTAGGCAGAATCCCTCTTTCCCTTCACTTCCGAGAGGAGGTGTTCCAGCTTGCTGGAAATCTCCTCAGGTGAACGAGGCCCCACAATGAGGCCGGTGAGTTCCCGAAGCCACTCACGGGATGGGAGGGCACTCGGAGGCCATCCGAACCCCACCTGGTTGATTCGGTCGCTGTCCGCCGCTGGTTCAAACTCCGCGTGATTTCCGGCCCAGCGGAACAGTCGGCCGTAAGTCCTCACCGAATGCCCATCGGCCTGCAGCTTGCCCAAAATTGCCTCTGCCAGTTCATTCATCCCGACAGGGAACCAGAAATCTGAGGATGGGTCAACTGGGGAGGCTGTGAAAAGGTGCAACCGGTTGCACGAGGCTCCTTCTGTAGTCGGAATTTGCACACGCGTGCAGATCGACCAACTCGGCAAAGGCAATCGGCGCTGACTGATTCAACTGTTACAAAAGTCTGCGCCGTGCGAACTCAAGTTCGTGACCAAAAATAATATTATGTTTCCCGGACTCGCCGGGATCGAGACTCGTTAACTGGGTTAACAGACGCGGATGGCGCAAGTTTGCAAACGGTCGCAGTTGAGACTGTCGATTGACGGTGACGAATCGCGGATTGTTTTTTCTGGACATTCACGGTGCCGGCGGCACCTGCACTCGCATGGCAAAAACGATACACATAAAAGAAGCAGGCGAACTCACGTTGAACTATCCGAGCGAGATGCCCGCATGGCTCCTTACCAAAATTGTCCCGCAGCCGCTAGTTGGACCGAATGGCGAGAAATACTCCTTCAGGGGGATCGTTGTGGTTCGCCGCTTCAAGGCGGTCAGGGAGAGGTGGGCAACCGTTGCCCTCAGCCACACGCCGGACATCCCGGCGAATTTCAAGCCCGCTATCTTGAAATAAAGTTGCGGCACCACGGCACCCGAGGATCCTCCGAAACCGACTGCGGTGGTGTTCACTTTTGTTAACCTCTGAGAGGGTGGTAGGCGTCGACCTCGCGGCGGATGGGTTTGGGGATGGTAGGGTCGTGCTGGCGTTCGAGGGAGCGGATCTCGGCTTCCATGAAGTCGAGGGATTGGTTCCATGCGACGACGTGGCGAGAGGTGGCCTTGCGGCTGGGGGGGAGGTTGCCTGCCTTGCGGCGGAAGGCATCGACGAGCTCGTCACGGCGGGTGCGGGCCTCGGCTGGCCATGATGCCTCTTCAGGGTCTTCCCAGGTCAAGGAGCGGCATTGGTCAAGGTCGACCAGCCAGCGGGCGCGGGAGGCGGTCCAGGCTTGGGTTTGGAAAGGGCTCTCGGGGATCGTGAGCATCCGGCGACAGAACTTCTCATGGGCGATGGTTTTCCACGGGGAGGAGGGCATGGGTTCACCTGAACACCCCGGAAAGGTATCACTCCAGCGCGGTTAGGTATTACTCGCTGTCCCGCCGTTCCGACGATGGCGTTGGAATCACTTTTCGCTGGCGGCTTCTCATTCCGGCGAGAAAATGGCGCGTGTGCACCTACCACCAAAGCCAGCTCCAGAAGGCGAGTCGGCATGCAAAGATCCCGCAGCGGCTGTGGGATGAGTTGCGCGGTGGATTCGAGCCATTCAGCGAAACGGGAATCGATCCCACGATTGTGATTCCAGTCCTCACGGGCGAGCGGGAAGTGGTCCGCTCAAGCTGGGGATTCCGCAGGTCGTTTAAGCGCAAGGACGGCAAGGGAAAGACGGCGGCCAAGCCGGTGGTGAACGCCCAAAGCGAAAAGATGGAATCGTTCATGTGGCGGGACGCCTACCTCCACCGGCGCTGTGTGGTGCCCGTGACGGCGTTTTATGAGTGGACCTACCCGGGCGGCCAGATGGTTGCCCACCGGTTCCACCGGGACGGAGAGACATTCCTTATCGCAGGTCTTTGGGAAGAGACTCCCGAGTTCGGCTTGTGCCACACGATGGTGACCACGGTTCCCAATCGAGAGGTTGCCGCCACCGGGCATGATCGGTGCCTTGTGGTGCTGGATGATCACGAGATTGAGCCGTGGCTGAATTGCGAGCCTTTGGCGGAGTTCAGCAGGCCGGACGGTATTCTCAAGGTGGAGAGCGGCGTCAGGAACCCGAGGGAACGAAGCAAGCCACCTAAGACAAACCCCGCTCCGCCGCATCAGGGGGAGCTTTTCTAAATCCATGAACAATCCGAAAGAATCAGGGCCGGCCAAAGACCCGGTGTGGGAGAATTGGGCGGAAATCCTTCAAGAGCTTTTCGACGCCAAAAGCGCCGAGTGGAAGGCGGAGCCACAGCCGCGCGGCATGGTCCTGGATCAAGAGGATGAAAAGAGCGCCTCAGAGATCTGCCGGATTATCGCCCGGAATCCCAACAGCCCGCTCCCGGTCTTCGGACCGCTAGCGCAAGCGATCCTTACCCGGCTCATGATGGCTCGAGGGCAATGCCTCAAGATGTTTGAGGAGGGCCACCCTGCCCCCGAGATCACGAATGACAACCTGTCCATAATGCTGGTCGAGGTTTGGGAGCAGATCCTGCGTGACGATTGGAAGTCCCTCGCGGGGGAACAGGGCCCGCTGAATTGAAACGTCAGGCTATGGGTCCCGGTTGAGGGATGGAGATTCTCCCTATTGGAAGCGGTTGCCTTCGGCCATCGTGAAGCTATTTTGAATCCATGGACACCTTGGCCGGATATCCCGTGAAATCCTCTGTTTTCGATTGTGAGGTGGGGGACTGTGTTTTGAAGCTCGACGCGGGAACGCTGCTTGAGCGGCTGGACGGGAGCTTCTGCACTTGGGTGGAGGCACCCGGTGACATCCATATGATGTTCGACGACATCAGGGAGAGCGGCGGAGAGGAGCACCGGGGGTGGGTTCGGACCGACCGGCAGCTTTTCGAGGATGGAGATTTGGAGCCGGAAATTTAAGCTACGGCGCATCATCAGGATTCAGCCCGAACACCTCCTCCCGCCGTAGCCTGAGCAGGGTTTCCCGCTTCGTGTCATACGTGGCTTCCCACAGTTCGACGCGAACGGGGGCGGTAGGGTCTGGCCTCGGGTGCGATTTCTCCCATTCGTCCATTTCCGCCATCACGTTGGCGACAATCTCCGAGTCCAGGCGAGGGTATGGATGGGGAGGCTCCATGGTTCAAAGGAAGCACATTCTAGGTCAGTTTCAAGAACGCGGCATCCACCACCTAAAACGATAACCGGGCACCTTTCTATTGGCCGCCCTTCCCGTTCTTTGGACACGCTCGATAACATCCTTCGCGGTCATTCGCAGGTCGAATTCCCCTACATTTTTTAAGTCAGAGGGTTTAGCCCCTGCGGAAAGGGCTCGCTGGCGGTCTTCATGAAGTCCTTGGAGCCTCACCGCACGCCACTCTAGGACCTCTTTCACGACCCTTTCACTAAATCGATAACAAGCGCCTTCGGCCACCTCAGCCGGTATGTGCCCTGAATGATACCAGATCAGCACCTTGCCCGGCCACACTCCCAATCTAATAGAAAGGTCCTTGGCTGACAGAATCGGGGAGCTCATGTCCACGTCTGATTTCCCTTTTCGGTTAACAACGAATCCGGCTTTAGGGATACGTCTTCCCTGGTTCCTCGCGAGATGTTCCGCAACGAAAGCGCCTGGCAAATGGGGGCAATCGTTGAAGGTGGGGTCGGGCATGCCGAAATGGCGAAACCACGGTTCTAGTCTCACCTTTTCCTCAACCCGAATTGCAGCCCGGTGCCTCAAAACCAGCCTGACGTGCAAATGATTAAAAAGAAAGTCCCCCTCCGATTTTTTTGCGACGGGTATAATGCCTGCCTGATGCCATTCCCTGATCTTTCTTAGATTCACTGGCAAAACCTCCGCTAATTCTTTTGCGGTCAGCGCGGCATCTGTCTCAGAGTCCATCTGTCGCCAGATACCACAAGGCCCATACTTCATGCGAAAGAAAACTACAAACCTTGAAGGACCAATTGACGCAAAATCAATCGGCCGATGGGGCGAGAAAGTGCTTATAACCTGGAGCGCTGTTTCCTATCGGCGTCCGCCTTCAAAGCCTCGGCCACGGCAACGGGGTCGAACCGGTAAACGGCCCCGGTAGCCACTTCTGCGGGGATCTTCCCGGCCCGATACCAGCGGAGAATCGTATCGGAAGAGACTTGATACCTCTCCCCGAGTTGGGCTGGCGTGAGATAAAGGCGGACATCACTCATTCTTCGGCCCTCTTCTTCCGGCGAACTCGACCCTTGCCGATGGAGGCGTTCACGCGGAGCGCTTCAGCCACCGCTTCATGGCTGAAGCGATAGACCGACCCGGCGGCTACCTCGGCAGGGATTAGCTTCGTGTGATGCCACTTGAGGATGGTATCGGCGGAGACTTGGTAGATTTTTCCGAGATCCGCAGCGGTGAGGAGTTGCCGATCATTGCTCATGGGTCTAAACCTCCAAGCGAATACCTCTGCCATATTTACGCAAGGAAACTCATAATGGCGATAATGGCGTCAAAACTGATAGAATTGCCAGCGGAGCCTTACAGTTGCGATCAAAAGTCCGGTGATTTCGATTCACTAGGTCTCGAAAGTTCTTGGGTAGAATTTGGAAGCGCACCCATTACGTGGAGGCATTTACGCCAACGGTCCCTACTAAGAACGTCGGTTGGTCTTCTTTTTGGCATTTCGCTTGAGAGCAGCGGCGACTACTAGCGGGTCAAAGCGGATGATCTGCCCTGCATCCACTTCGGCCTCGATCAGCCCGTCAGCGTGCCAGCGGCGAATGGTGCGACCGCTGACCTTGTAGCGGGCCGCGAGTTCGTCAGGCGTGAGGAGTTCGCTCATAATCGCAAATAGCAGGCACGAAAAAGCCCCGCCAGCCGAAACCAGCGGGCCGTAGTAGAGCGCTAGGGTTTTGAACCGGGAAACCACTCCACATGGTGATCACCCGCACGCCCCCAGTAGGTGACCCGCTTTCCACGCAGGAACGCGGTATATCCCGCCACTCCCGCCGCCACCGCACGACGGGTGAAATCCCGAAATTTCTGTCCGTCTAGCTGGCTTGCCAAGATGGCGGCACGAAGTTCTTCCGGATCGAAATCAGCAGCAACCCCCGGCAGGTCCTCAAAGATGAGGGGTGTTCTAATGATGCCGGATGCTTCCCCATAGAAAGTCATGGTGAGCGCGATGTAATCCACGTGGTAGAATTCGACCCCGGTGCCAATCAAATCGGCCACGATCTCGGGAAACGGTTTCGTTCCCGCCATCGCAGCTTGCGCGGCCTCGCTCACAATAATCGTGTCCATGCGGCCGAGAAGCTAGTTCCCTCGGTGCGTTCCGCCAATCAGAGAATGATCCGTGCAAACAAAAAACCCCCGTCCATCGCAAACCGGACGGGGGAGGGATAGAGCGGGTCGGTTCAGGGAATCTCCAGCCGGAGTGGCAGGGAAAGCGTTCCCCCGTCCATGTCGAGTTCGCGGGTGATGGCCTCCACGCCTGCCGTCAGGACCACGCGGGCGAGATTCGCCCTCGATAGTCCCAGCTTGGCGGCGATGCCCTCCAGAGCATCCACCACGTCCGCAGGGATGCCAACAGGGATTGCCGCTCTCCCGCCAGCGCCGGAGGGCTTGGGTGGTGCTTCCTCGGCCAACAGCTTCCTTTCAAACGAGCGGAGGGCGGCGTTCATGCCTTGCCTTTCTCCTTGGCGTTCCACCGCTTCACGACCTTGAGCATTCCGGCAACCGCTTTCCTCGGATTGGTCAGCTTGTAGCCGTCGAATATGTCCAAGCAAATGCCATCCAGACCAGCGGCGAATTGCTTCCCTTTGCCGGGAGTGGATTGAAGCCCGCTCTCGATACTGTGGCCCAAAAGGCCGGCAATGTATCCATCCGCCCCGCCCTCAACGTCTGCCGCCTTGCAAATCTCTTCCAACAGGCTCACGTCCCCCAGTGGAAGGTAGACCGGCAGTTTGTCCCCCAGCATTTTTTCAGGGACAAGCCCGCTTTCCGTCATGAGTTTGACGCCAGCGGTAAGGCACCCCACCCGGTAATCCTCCAGCGGGATTTTCAGGCGCTTTGCCTCCTTGGTCATTGCAGCTTCTGC
>CAXTTX010000120.1:10573-12308 GCA_964247045.1 uncultured Verrucomicrobiales bacterium
TTGCATCAGGGCGTTCCGCTTGGCTTCTTCCTCGGCAAAATGACGCTTCATTTCGCCCTCGATGAATTCCCCTTCTGTCACGCCTGCCCTTTCCGCCAGCTTCTCCAGCTTCTCGGCAACGGCATTAGGGAGGGTAAGTTTCACCTGCACGCGCTTTTCAACGGGCGTAACCTTCAAGCCCTCGCCATCCAGAGCCTTCAGCCCGTTTCTTAGGCACATCAGCCGGAGCGTCCCGACCGATACGCCCGTGTATTCGGAATGGCGGTCGAACTCCTTTTGCAGTTCCTGCTCGGCAATGATCTCCGGCAGGTGGGTATCCACGGCGCTAGACAGGAATTCATCCACCGGGACGCCGCGGGCGGCAGCGGCTTTCTTGGCGGCGCGCCAGACCGGGAGGGACAGCGTTACCTTGTCATCTATCGGCACCCTGGGCGGGGCCTTGCTGGCTTTCGTCGGCGGCTTGGGGGCCTTGCGGACGGTGGGCTTTGTCTTCTTCGCGGTGGGGGCCTTGCGGCCTTGGGTTGGGGTGGCCATTTCGGCCTGGATTGTTTTCATTTAACGAAAGCGGGTGCTGTCGCGGGAGGTGCTGAAACACCATACCTCAGGGAAATGACCCCCCAAGGCTCCGCGACAGCACCCGAGATTCGATGCTTCGATATGTTCCGCGCCAGGCTCATTACTTCCCGGAGTTCGATTGCGGGCCGCTGTTTCAGCAACGGCGGCCGAGCGATAGCGGGATTCCGGGGGCGGGTCAATGATTTTAAACTGACTGGAGGAGGATTGGAATTTTCACTCGCCAAGATGGGGGTGAGAATGTGATAGATTTACACTCAATTTTGCACCCTTGAGAATTCTACACATCTTTCCTAAGCATGGACTCGACCGCGCCCCCAGCCACGACGCCAGTATCCGAAAACACCCCGAAGAATAAAAGATCCGCGGGACGTCTGATTTTTACCGTTCTCTTAATTTATTGCATAGGTCATACCCTATATACTCGGAAATTTTCCGATGTTCTGGACTTTGCGATTATCTATCCAGGTATTATCGGGGTATTCATCTTTCTGATCGTGTCGGCATACCGACATCTGGTCGGGAAAGTAAAGTTTGAGTTGGTGGATTTCTTAGCAGGATTGATCTTCGCCATGCCGATCATGACCTTGGCCATTTCGATCGGTCTCTATTCATCTTTTATCGCCGGGAAGGACCTGTTGTTTTGGAGCCTTGATCCAACCACTCTGTCTTGGCGAGCTGCTGTGGCAGCGGCCATGGTTCTCGCCATCGGCGGATCGCTGTTCCTCTTCCGCCTGCGGTTCAGATGCCTCTACGGAATGTCAGAAGCTGCTGCCGGTGTTGCTGTGGCACTACAACGCGTGATGTCAGCGAGGAGCACTTCTGATATCCTAAGCGCCGACGTGCTATTCATCCTTCTAACTGCGAGCATATATTTAATAGTGCGGGGATTTGATAATATCCATCAGGGACTTAGTAAGGATCCCATAGACCCCATTGCTACCAGATTCGTCGCCTGGCTCAGAGAAAAGCCACAACGAGTGCCCCGCGTTCATTGATCAGCCCCTAATATACGCATGGCGCTTACTTGGCCCATTCCCGCGCCTACAGAGGCCCTACGAGGCGTCGGACCTGTTTTTGGCTGTCTCCACCCTCGAAACAGGGCTGGCGGCGGGCCTTGCTGGCACCGAGGCCGTAATGCCAGATGATCTCGTTGACAAAA
>CAXTTX010000121.1:0-1516 GCA_964247045.1 uncultured Verrucomicrobiales bacterium
GCTTGCATGAGGGCGAAGGATTTCTTCACATCCTTCGGCACGCCATCGCCCTTGAGCAGGGCCCTGGCTTGTTCGAAGAATTCTCCGGCGGATTCCGCGGGGACGACCGTTGAGGCGGGGGCATCCGGCGCCGCCGAAGAGGCGAAAGCCGGCATTCCGAGAGTGATCAAAAGCGCGACGAGGCGGGTGCGACCGTGGCGATTCATGGCAGTCTGTTGATTCAGGGTTGTGGGGTTTCCTTGTCTTTCTCCTCATCCTCTTCTTCACCGGTGCCGGTTTCCTCACCATAGCCGACCACGGTCACCTCGATGAGCGATGGAGCTTCGGAGACCGCTTGTTGCCCGTTGGCGGGCGCGGGTTCCTGCCTGGCGATGGAAGTGCCGGCGGCAGCCGTGCTGTTGGACGCGGCGGTCACGGTGGCGACGCTGGGCGCGGCGACCGTGGCAGGACCGGCTCCGGTCGTGGTGCCGCCAGCGGAGATGTTAGACGAGTTGAGAACCACTTGCGCGGCGATGGTCAGGTTGCCCGTCGCCTGGATGCCAGCATCGCCAGCATCCACATAGCCTTTCGGTGCGACGAGGTCCACATTGCCCGCCTTCACGCCTTCCACGGAGGCGAGGACGCCGATGCCACCACCGGTGGCAAGGCCGCCGAGGTCCGTCTGGACGTCCGCGCTGGTGATATCGATGACCACCCGGGTGGGAGGTGCGGTGACAACGGTCTTCGGGGAGGTGCCGGCGGCGATGTTCCCCCGGGAAGACCACATGGTGATATCTCCCCCGCGCAGGGTGAAGATCCGGGCCTGGCCGATGTCCACGTCGCCATCGGTGAAGGTGGAGATGGAACCGCCATACTCGGTGACGATGCCAGGAGGCGTCAACGGATTGCCGAAGATGGAATTGGCCATGGTGATGCCGCCACCCGCCGAGGCGAGACTGATGGAGCCGCCGGTGGTCGTGCGGATTTCCCGCGCGCGGGTGAAGATTTCCCCTTCCGGCGTGTCCTTGCCAAAGAGCGCCTTCACCGCCTCGTAACCGGGCTTGTAGTTGCCGGTCTTTGCCGATTCCCGACCCGCGTCGCGAAGAACCTCGTAGTAGGTTTCCAGAGCGACGATGGCTTGTTGCTCCTTTGACAGTTGGGAGAACTTCTTTTTGGTGCGGAGCTTTTTCAGGTAGGCGGATTTGATCCCGTCATCGTCCTTGAGGTATTCTTTTATAAATCCGGCGATATCCAGCGAGCTGTTGGCGAGGCCATCGGCAGGGCCTTTGCCATCGGCGGCAGATACCCCGGCAAGGGCGATGATGTCCGCGCCGCTGAAGGGCAACGCGGGGTTGCGCGTGTTGCCGATGCTGGTGATGCCGACGCCCGTGCCGTCGTCGAAATTCGCACCGGTTCCGAGATCGAGGTTCCGGCCGCTGATCACTTCGAGCACGCCGGGACCGCTGACCTGGATATCTCCCGCCATGGCGTTCGTGCTCGTGCCGGCAACGGTGGATTTGATCGAATCCCCGATGAA
>CAXTTX010000121.1:1526-12263 GCA_964247045.1 uncultured Verrucomicrobiales bacterium
CGCGGGTGAAATCCCCCGCCAAGGTCCGCACGGCCGCGTTTTCATTGAAAGGAATGATGTCACGCCCGGCGGAAACGAGCGAGAGATCCTCGGCCGAGATATTCTGAAGGTAGAAAGCCACATCCGTGATGTCCCGTTGGGCCATGATCTTCGCCGCCTTCGGCGAGAACAGGGTAAGACCGGTGATATCGCCGCCCGCGGCATAGAGCCTGACGGGATCCGAATCGCCCGCATGCAGGACGCCGGGATCGTGCAGGGCCTGCTTGATGGCACTGGTTCCGGCCGCGCCGCGGCTCGAACCGGTCTCGGACAGGGAAAGCGTGACGCTTTGCAAAATGTCCGCAAGGCTCTGCACGGCATTGGCGCGGACCCGGCCTGCCACGGTCTGGTAACCGAGTGGAGAAAGAATTCCAGGAATGGATGCGGGAGAGGCGTCCGACACATTGATGGTCGAAGCCGTCCAGATTTGAGTGTCCTGGAAATTGAGTTGTCCGGTGCCTGCGTTCTGGAGGCCGGTGATACTCCCCGCGGCGGCCAGTTCCAATGAACCTCCCGCGGATGGAGCCAGTGTTAGATTTCCGACCAGGTTGATGTCCCCGCCAAAGGCCGTGGAGCGAAGTGTCGGCACGGTGAGGTTGAAGATCCCGCTGAAAGTGGAGAGGTCGAGTTCCGCGAGACGCAACCAAGGCTGATAGTTGGAAGAATTCGACGCGGTGCCCGCGCCGGTGAAGAGATTGTGAGCGCCATACCAAGCGGCCAGAATCGGCGTGGAGGATGCGGATTGGGGAAGCGTGACGGCATTGCGATGGGTCACATCACCCCCATAGGAGGCCACGTTCACCGCCGCATCCGCGGAGAAGGTGCTGAAGTAGGTTTTATACCAGAACTTGTTGTTGAGGCCCTGCGGCATCAGGAAGGCATTTGCAACCGGGCCAAGCAACACATCACCGCGTGCGGCGACGTCAAAGGTCGATTTACCGACGAAGAGTGTCGTGGGCATCCATGCGCGCGAGTCGAGCGCCGCGGAGCCGTCGAGAATGCCGGGGGAAATGGTGCGGGCCGCGTTGGTGGTGATCTCACCATTCGCGAACAAGCTGCCCTTGCCGCGCTCCACGTAGTAAACGCCGCCGTCGATATTGCGGCCCGCCTTCACGGTGACGTCGCCGCCACCCATTTCGAGGAGATTGTCCAGATCCGGAGCGAGGTTGATGAACTCCGGGGCGCCGTCGACCACGCCGTAGTCCGGATTTTTCTTCCTGCCCGCCATCCGCGCGTTGGTGGGAGCCACCGCATCGACATTCACAACGTCATTGCCAGCGGCGAGGTCGATATTCCCTCCGCCCAAGGTTCCGATGCCTTGGAAGAAATTGCTGTAATCGATCCACCAGGTGTTGGAAGTCGCGGTATCGTTGATGTTCGAGCTGTTGTTGATGTTCGGGTTCGTGCCGAAGCCGCCATCGCTGGCGAAGAGGCCGGTGGAGGGATCCACATAGCCGCGGCGATAGAGCCAGTTGGTAGGCATCTGACGGCTGGAGTCCACGGTCAGCACGCCGTCCACCAGGGTGTAGCGGCCGATGTTCTGTTGCGCGTGGATCGCGATATTGCCGCCCGCCATCGACCATGTGGCCGGATAAAGCTGCTGGATTTCACCCAGCGTGACACCGGTGCTGCCCGCCTGACCGGGATGCTGGTTCGCCTGGGAGGGCAGGATAGGCACCACGAAGTCATTCTCCCCGTGCACAGTCGTGGGGTTCGGAAGCGCGACGCCAGCGGTGTAGATGGTGGAGAACTGGTTGCGCAATTGCACGTCGCGGCCGGCGCTCACGGTGATGTCGCCGGTGCCGGTGCGCACCACCTCGAAGCGGGTGCCACGGTTGGTGTTGCTGTTGGAAATGCGGATCGTATCCGCGGTCTGTCCCGCGGTTCCCGTGCCGGCGGAGGTGCCGGTGGATTGTCCATTCGGCACGGCCGGATAGAATTCACCCACGAGGATCGAGCCCTTGCCCGGCTGGGTGGCCTCCAGGTCCGCCTCTGAAAGGACGTTGCGGAAGTTGCTGGCGTTCACATCCGCACCGGCCGTGAGACGGTAGGACCAGGATTGGACGTTCACCGGCAGGTTGGAGTTGATCGTCATCAGCTTGCCCAGCCACATGAGCGAGTGGCCGCTGTCCGCGAAGTTTTGGGCCGTTCCCTGGGTGATCGGGGTAAATCCATCGCTGAGCGTGTTATTGAAAACGATGTCGCCACTCGCACGAAGAGTCAGCACCCCGGCGGCACCGCGGCTGCCGTAGCGGAAACCGGAAAGGTCCCAATCGGCAGCCGCAAGGCCTTCGGCATTGGTGGTCCCCGTGGGGTTGGCCAATCCCAGCGTGAGATCGCCATTCAGGTTGACGATTTCCACACCGGGAGCCAGCACGAGCATGGAATCGAGCGCCAAGCCATTGATCGAGCCGGTGAGCAGCCTGCTCCTCATCGCGGCCTCATTCGCGTTCCCGGTGCCAGCCGCGCCAAGGAACTCGAGCGAATCGGAATGGATCCCGTTCCGTTGGGCGATGTTCAGCACGCCATCGGTCGGATTGTAAACCTTGAAGCCTTCCACCACAATGGCCGAGGCACCGGTGATGGAGCTTTCGAGCGAGTCGATCAGGATGTCATTGTTCGCCTCGGTGCGCGGCGCGCGCAGGTGCAGCGTGCCGGTGAATTTACCCTCCGACGCGCTGGATCCCACGGTGGTGTAGCTGCCGGGGACATATTCGGAGACGCCAAGACGGATCGCCGATCCGGACTGGAGATCCAGCAACGCGTTCTGATTGGCCGCGCCATCGCGCTGGGTTCCCGCTTCGAGCAGGATCGAGCCGCCCTTGCCCGCGCTGTTGAACTTTTCGCCCTCCACACTGAGGACGGAGCCATCTGCCAAGGTCAAGTTGCCACGGGCTGATAGAGAGATCGACCCTCCTGTCTTGCCGGATGCATCGATACCACCGGTGACGAGGATGCTGCCCTCATCGGTCGAGAGGGTGAAGGCGTGGCTGCGGTTGTATCCGGAAATAGTCACGTCGCCCGTGCGGACCCTGAAGTTCCGCGAGGCAAAGAAGCCGCCATTGTCGAGGGCTTTACCAATCTCCCCGAAGCTGGAGTTACCGGATTCTCCCAAGCCGCCGACATCCAAATTGAAGTGGCCTCCGCTGGTTGAAACGTCGCCAGGGGTGGAGGCACGCAGCTTGCCGGAGTTGGAGAAGGTGCCGTGCGAGGCGGTCACGTTCAGCGTTCCCGCAGAACCTCCAAAGGGGCTCGCTGACACGGAGAGCTCGCCGGTCCCGGTGACGACCACGTTTCCGGCGGCCGAATCCAGCGTGATCGATCCCGCATCGGTGTAGCGTGCGAGATCGTTGAACAGCCGGGACGTGCCATCGACGGAGAGTGTTCCGCCAACGGTCACATCGCCTTCGGTAGCGCGCAGGTTCAGCTCGCCGCTGGGCAGGAGGATGTCCGCGTTTGCAATGATCGACGATCCTTGCACCGTCAGGCTCGCGCCAATGTCTCCTGAAGCGGGTTTGCCGCCTTTGCCGGTGAGCGTGACGATTCCACCCGCCTTGATGGCGTAAGATGCCCCGCCTGTTCCCGTGATGAGCGGGGAGTCGGCGTTCAAGGCGGCTGCGGTTGCAAACCCTCCGGTGCCGTCGAAGCGGATTTTCCGGCCGGCATTCAGGTTCACCTTGCCGAAGCCCGAGACCCTCGACTGACCGGATCCCAGGTGGATGGTATCCGCGTTGACGGTGAAACCGGTCGATTGGGCATCGGCATCCGCAGGAGCGGCGAGGCCGAGGCGATTGTCAAATTTCACCTCATCCGCCTGGATGATGACATCGCCCGCTCCCTGTTCGAAGCCGCGCACGCCGCCGCCGGAAAGGGTGATCTTCCCGAGGTCCCCACCGCCGAACGTTCCGCTGCCATAGAAGTCGATGCTGTGATAACTTTGCAAGGTGAGGGACTCCGCCGTCTGGAGCTTGTCCAAGGCGATACCCGCGAGTGTGAGATAGGGATTTCCGCTGGTATCCCCGGTTGCGCCTTCGAACACGACGTTGATCTGGCCGCTGCTCAAGGTGAGGGCATTTGCCTCGATGGAAGATTCCGGCGAAAGGATCGTTCCATAAGTGGAGTCGGCGATCACCGAGTTTCCAAGGATCGTTGCTCCCGCGCCGATATTCAGGATGGGAGCGGTGGACCCCGTCAGGCCGGTGCGGGTTACCGTGGCGTTTACATCGCTGCCAACCCGCAACAGGGCTCCATCGCCGACGATGCGGATATCCCGTGTTCCACCGGTGGACTTTCCACTGGAGGCGAGCGCCGAGCCATCCCGGATGGTCAACTCGCCGCGCGAGGCAAGGATGATCTCCGGGCCTTCGAAAACATCCCCCGCGTTGTCGAGCGTGATGCTTTCTGTCCGCACCTCCGCCGTGGTGCCATTCGAGCCACGATCACGGACCCCGCCGATCAGCATGCTGTCAACGCCCCAGGACTCGAGGACAGCGGTATCCAAGGAGGTTCCGATGCTGCCAGCCGCCCCAGCCTTACCGCCCGTCAGGCGGATTGAAGAGAAGCTGCTGATATCCACCGTGGCTCCGCGGCCGGCGGCTTCCGTTAGAACGCTGCCCGCGAGATCCAGGAAATCATTGCCATGAAACGCGGCATGCCCGGCATCGGTCGGCAATGGCTGGTTGGATCCGGCACCCTTGATGAAGTCATTCGCGGAATAAACCGTGTAGGTGACACGATCCTTCAACACGGAACCGGGAGTCACCTCGAAGCGCGATCTCATCTGGGTGACTTCCCCCGTGGGATTGAAAGCGTTGGCGATATATCCGGAAACAAGTGTGCTTCCTTCCGCGGTCGTCACCGTGCCAAGTCCTCCTCCGGACATGGGGGTGACGAGGAACGCCCCCTTGAGGATGGCATAGCTCCGCGGCAACAAGGTGTAGGTGCCGGCAGGCAGGCCGGTGCTGCCATCGAGGGTGATGGTATCGCCAATCTTGAGATTGCTGTCCACATAGCCGGGAGCGCCGCCCAAGGCATCCGCGTTCGAACCGGTGTTGAACGCGCCGTAGGGCGCATAGCTGGCGTTGTAGCCGGGGACAATCGCGTAGGATTGCTCCACCTTTGACCAATAGAGATTGGAGGCGGGTGTTTGTCCGGCGTTGCGCACCCGGGCCGAATAGGTCTCGCCCTTGTAGTTCACCAATTCCCCGGGCTGATACTCGTTGCTTCCGCTCCAGGCACTGGAGGCGACACCCAGCAGGTCCTTGCTGCCGCCGATACCCGGTATCCACCGGGTGGCCAGCAAGTCACCGCCGCCGCGGATGTCCACGGTGGCGCCGGACTCCATTTTGACGCGGTCTCCGGAGAAATAGATCGCCTTTTCCGGCAACCCGGAAAGTGTGACGTTCACCCCGCGGGGATCGATCCAGCTCAAGCCATCACGGCTGATGCCAAAGGGAATTTGCAATCCCCGCGCGGATACCGAGGAAACGCTGTCATTGGCGAGGGTGACATTTTCGGTGACTGGAACTGAAATGGTGGTGCCGGCGATGATATCCACCGGCTTGTCGAGATCCGTATCTGTCGGATCGAGATCCGTGCCATCCCAGCCGAGCCGGATGGTTCCGAGAGGGGCACGAAGGACACCGGCCTGGACGATCTCCGAAGCATAGATCGAGAGAGTGCCCCCCGCGGAAACAGGAGCGGAACTTTCGCCGGATTTGTGGATCGTCACCGAGCCTTTGCGGTTGGCCGGATCGTAGGCGAAGATATTGAACTCGCCCAAGGTGGTTGGATAGACCTGCGCGGCGGTCAGGGTCAGGTCTCCCGCCATGCTGAGCGTGCCATTGCCGCGGATATCGCCGCCATTCGCTGTTAGGCCGGCCTTGCCGATGTTCTGGAGCGAGAGCGTTCCGACATCGATCAACTTCGCGTTGAAATCGAGTTTACCGGAACCACTCGTCGGAGCGAAGTGATGCGTCGCCGCGGGGAACGCGGGATCGCGCAGGAAGGGATCGAACTTGTCATCCGGATGCGCCGGGGCGCGGAATTCCTGACCGACCGAAAGGTAGGATGCGGAAATCTTCACCGTATCGTTTGCCCGGATGACACCTCCCCCCGCGAGCCTGACAGTGCCGCTGGCCTGGATATCGATCTTGCCTTCGAACCCGACGTTGCCACCGAAGGCAATCGGCGAGGCGGCGGCATTGAACTTGCCGCCAAGGTCGAGTGAAGCGAAGCCGCCGTCCTGGAAGCGGTCGATGGTGAAGTAACCGGAGTTCCCGTAGCTGTTGCCGTCCTTGTCGAACAAGCCTTTGCCCACGCCCATGTCGGCATTGGGACGGACAATCAGGTCCCCGCCCTGGCGGACGATGAGGTTCACGTCCGCGCTCGTTCTTTCCTGGCCGACGCGGTAGAAATTCCCGGAGAAGACGGAGATGAGTCCGCCGGTGGCGGTCGAGCCGCCCGCCTTGCCCAGGAGGGTCGCGTCGGAGACCAGCATCTGCGATCCCTGGAGACTGATCATTCCCCCATTGCTATCCACGCGGGTGGCAATGCCCTGCGCTTGAAAGGGAGTGGTGTTCAAACCGGGAACGGCAGCCATGCTTGGATTGGCAAGCGAGGAAGGGTCGAGGTCGAGAACACCCGACGCTCCCGACACGTCGAGCACGGAGCCGCTTTCCGCGACGATGTTGCCAGAGAGCGAGATCGTTCCCCCGTCGTAGACCCTGCCGATCCTGCGGCTGAAATCATCGGGCAGGAGCACGGTTGCTCCCGCGGCGGACAGGAAGGCGCTGGCGCCAAGATGCACGGTCGCCATGGCGAAAGTGGCATCATTTTTCTCCGCGGTCGTCAGCGGGTAGGAACCGGCGCCCGCCACGGAGATGTTTCCGCCGGGCGTGATGACGCTGCCGAGGATCGTCACTGTCTGGCCCTTGAATGAAACACTGGCTCCCGGGTCGGTGCGGATCTCCGCGCCCTTGCCCATGAAAATGCCGCCGCGGGCTTCCAGTTCGGTTTCGGTGAACGGATCGTCCGAACCCGTGGCCGAGAAGCTCAGGCTGACCGGCGCACGCACGCCCTTGGCATCCACCATGCGCTGCAGCGTGAAATTGTTGGATTCATCCTGGACGGCAATAAGACTTGCCGCGCGGGGTGAAAGTTTGGTGCCTGCCGCAATGGTCACGGCGTTGCCGGTTTTACCGCCGATGCCCGTCAGGGCGTAGCTGCTGAAGCCGCCTTGCCGGAAGAAGTTCCCGTCCAGGTTCAATGCCCCGGTCCGCGGCGTGCCGCCGATCTGGATCCGGCCCGCCTGGACGCTCAGGCTTCCTCCTCCCGCGCCGGAAAAGCCGCTGAGCTTCGAATCCAGGGTCAGGCTTCCGCCAATGACGCCGGCAAAGGCGGGGTCCTCCCCTGTCAGGAGCGAGATGGCACCGCCTTTTCCATAGCTGACCGCGAAGTTCTCGGAAACATACGCGCCGCCGGAAACATCGATGGATGAACCTTTCTCCAAGGATGCGTTGTAGGACCTGATGGAAATGCCGCCACCATCAATGACGCGCGGTGCGGAACTTTCATCCACCAGCCCGGCCGCCGTGGACAAGCTCGCGCCCTTTCCAAGGATGAAATTCCCACGATCCTCCGACGCCACCGGATAGGGTACCGTCCCCGTTCCATTCAACAGCCTGTATTCCGCGGCGAACGAGGGGGAAATGTTGTAGGTGGTGAAGGAGAGTTTGCCACCGGCCGCCTCCATCGTGCCGAGGACGGAGATATTCGCAGCCGTCAGGGAGATCGCGCCCCGGGGCCGGGCGGAGAAATTCACGTTCTCCGGCACCGTGATGGAGCCGTCCGGGTTGATGATTTCCAGCGCCCCGAATCCGTTCTTGCCGATGAGATTCGCGGATAAGTCCTTGCCGAGCACCAGATCCGGCGCGTTCTCCGTGCTCTTGATAAAGTTCACGGTCGTGGTGCCGGGAGGAGTCACGATTTTCTCGTTCTCATAAGTCAGCCTCAGGGTGCCCTGCCCGGCCGGAACGACGTGTTGCCGCGGACCCTCCACCGTGCTGCCGCGGAGATTGCCCCGGATGCTCATGCTGCCCGCCGTGAGCGACAAGGTCCCGGCGGCGGCGCCTTCAACAAAGCCGTCCTCGCTCCGTCCCGTGAACAAAGGGATGTCATAGGTCTTGCCGACTCCCCACTTCTCACTGCCAAAGGTGGTGGTGCCATCGAAAATACCATCATAGGTCTGGTCCGGAGTCGCATCCTCAATCGCCACCAGCCTTCCACCCAGAACCAACGATGAGGTCCTGATGGCTCCGCCCTCATGGCGGAAGGATCCACCGGAAACATCCAGGGTGGCGCCCTTGTCCACCTTGATGGAGCCACCCGCCTTCAGATCGATGTTTCCGCCGGCAGCCGTCAGTTGGCCCGCATTCCGCTCGATGAGTCCGGCGAGGCCGGTCACATCGCCCAAAGGCGTGCCCATCCAGAATTTTCCGTCGTAGATGCCGGTGTTCCGGATATCGACGGTGAGCACCGCCCCCCGAAGGTCCGTGTCACGGATCAAAGGCGAGTCCGCGAGTTCCGAACCGCGGAGTTCGACTTTCAAGATGCTTTGCGCGAGGGAGACGAACACGTCGGAACTCCCCGACGCATCGATGACGGCACCATCATCGATGCGGATGGTTCCTTCCTTGAAGAACATCCGCTGCTCGCCGGCGGTGTAGTAGCTGGTCAGCGAGGGTTCCGCCTGGCCATTGGCGTCGAGAACCGTGCGGTTGCCATCGCCGTCCTTGTAGGGCCAGAGGCCCGCGCGGACGGAGACCTCGGCATTCGGCGCGAAGACGGTGGAGTTGTTCTCAAAGTGGATGTCGAGTCCTTCGATGTTGATGCGGGAGCGTTCCGGCAAGGCCGTGCCCGGCACGGTTTTCTTGCTGAGGTAGTCGGGAAGAATCTGTGTCACACTGCCCTCCCCGAGAGTGACGGTGCCGGTGTATTGATTGAAAAACATGGGCCCGCCCGAACCCTCTTCCGTCTTGCTGTCGAAATTGGGATTCCCGACTGCTCCATAGGAAGCCTTCAAGTCGATGCGGCCGTTCAGGTTGACCGAGGTGCTGCTGTCAATCGTGCCGAGTTGGGCGACGTTCTTGCCGCCCATCCACACGCTGCCGGTAAAAGACTCGATCTTACCCAAGTTCGTGGCGGTCCCGGCATAATTGCCGACGTCGCCGACCCACACATCCAGGCCGCGCAGGCTGGGATCGTCGCCATTGTGGGCGGCAACGCCGACCTGCAATCCGGCCGCAAGAATCGTTTGCCCGGACTCGGTGGAAATCTTGCCGTTATTGGTGACATTCGCGCCGACGAGCATGATGCGGCCCCCATTGCCACTGCTGCTGGAGGGGGTCTTCAAGACCGCTCCGGCCTCGACCGTGACATCACCATATTTCCCGCCAACGGGAGGGGCGCCGGGATCGAAGGCGGGGGTGCCGTCCGCGCCGCCGGGAACACTCAGTCCGGAGAACAGGAACTGGGCGTCCGGGTTGTTAAGCAATCCACGGCCGATCAGGTTGGTGTTGATGGGAAGCGACGAGGCGGTGAACGCGCGCGCGTTCACCTGGCTGCCGCGGCCAAAAATAATGCCGTTCGTGTTGATCAGATAGACCTGACCCTCGGCCTTGATGTTTCCAAGGATCCGCGTCGGATTCCCGCTGGAGTCGTTCACCATGTTGAAGGCGACCCACTGGCCCGCGTTCTTGCCGCCCTTTGTCTGGTCGAAGGTGACGGTCGTTTTCCTGCCGACGTTGAAGGTATCCCAGTTGAGAAGCGCCTGCTGGGATGTTTGCGTGATGGTGACCTTGGTCTTGCCGTTGTCGGCCGTCTGCACCGGGTTCTTCGCACCGGTCCATTTCGTCAGATCGGCGGAAGGCTTCAGGCCGCCGGTGGCAATACCGTTAGGCACGTGCGGCAGCGTGATGGTGGCATTGCCGAGATTGCCTCCGAGGCGGTTCGCGCCGTTGCCCAGCGCGGCCTTCCGCGCGGCATTCCGCATATTGCGGACGGCATCCTTCGTGCGGTTCGTGCGCGCCAGCGTGTCCTTGGCATTGGCACGGGCGGCATCGGTGGCATCGGGTGTGGCACTGCCTCCCACATTGTTGTTCTTTCCCGGCTTGTTAGACCGGACTGATCCGCCCCGCAGGATATCGCCGCCATGGGCATCCAGGCCACTGACAAAGAAGCTGAATCCAACGAAGACGGGAATCCCGTATTTGAGAGGGGTTCCGAAGATTGCGGGCGCGCGGAAAAGAAAACGTTTGGGCTTCATGGAAACGAAGGGATGCTGCCAATGGATCCGTCATCCTTGGCGATCCGGGTGGTGACGATTGTGTCACCTGGGGCCGACCAAGGATCGCACAGGAAGATCCGGAGCGCCCGGATGGGAGATTCCGATATCCCAGGAACGCCACCACACCGGGGCCGGGAGTGGCCCCGCTCCGGACCGCCTCCGGCGGTGGAAAGAGCTCGCGGAGAGACCTAAAGAAGATGGCGCGGCGCGTGAAGGCGGCGCCTACCCGCCTCACGGTTTCTTCGGCGCAGCGGCGATGCGGTTGTCGAGGATCCGGTCCTTGTAGCCCTGCACCAGATTCTCCACTTTCACCCGCGTGGTGCCGATGAAGGGCTCCTTCGCCGCCAGGGCCT
>CAXTTX010000122.1:0-5609 GCA_964247045.1 uncultured Verrucomicrobiales bacterium
TCTTCTACCTCTGTGCCCGTGGCATCGCCCCCGTCCAGGCCCGCCAGCTCATCGCCCGCGGCTTCTCCGTGGACGTGGTCGAACGCCTCAAGGACGACGCCGTCGAGGAACTCGTCCTCCGCTTCATCGACGACAAGTTCGCCCATATCGCCACCGGCGGAGCCTGATCCTCTCCAGCGGGCATTGTTGCGTGGACGAAACCACGCCGCGATGCTATCGCTGGGACCGGATGCTCCGGACCACCGCGCACGGGCTTTGTTTGCTTCTCACCGCGTTGACTGCGGCGGCGGACAACCCGCGCCTTGAATACGCCCTCGGCGTGCTCGAGGCCCAACGCGGCAAATCCAGCGAGGCCACCGCCCGCTTTGAAAAAGCCCTCGCCGCCGATCCCACCGCTCTCCTCCTCGTGACCTATGCGGTCGAGACCCGGATGAAATCCGGCGACCGCTCCGGGGCCGTGAAACTCTATCGAGACCTGGCCGCCGCCCGGCCAGACGAGCTCAACGTCCAGTTGATGTACACGGATTTCCTCGACGGCATGGGAAACGGCGACTCCCTCGCCCTCAAGCTCGCGGATGAAACCCTCCTCGCCGCCCTCGCCCGCCATCCCGGTCACCCCGAGATCATCCGCCGCCTGTTCCAACATTCCTATGCGGACAAGTCCCGGCAGGAAGAATTGCTCGGACAACTTTCCAAGGACGATCCGGCATCCGCGATATTGTTCGCCACTCTTTCCCGCACCATGTTCGACGCCAAGAACGCGGAGGCGGCAAAGCGCGTGGACGAACACTTCACCCTCGCTTTCGAATCCCACCCGGATCGTGTGGACCTCGCCCGCTCCGCCTCGGAACACTTCCGTGCCACCGGCCGGCCGGAAGAGGCCATCGCCATCCTGGAAAAACACGTCCAAGCGAACCCTTCGTCCCTCGACCTCCGCACCCGCCTAGGCATCCTCTGCTTCGCCGCGAAACGCGATGGGCAGGGCGAGGCCGCGTTGAAGGAGGTTCTCGAAATCAACCCGAACCAGGCGCTCGCCCACCAGTCGCTCGCCAAATTCTATCGGCTCCATGACCAGCCTGAGCACGCGCGCTTCCACGCCGGCGAGGTCCTGCGCATCCGCGGCGGCTCTCCCGACGAGTTCCTCAAGCTCGCCGAAGAATGGCTCGCCGCCGGAAATCCCCGCGAGTCCCGTCTCCTGCTGGAAAAAGCGGTCTTCAATCATCCGGACAACCACGACCTGCTCGAGAAGCTCGCCATCGCCACCCGCCGCGATCCGGAAACCAGGGACCAAGCGGGCCGCCTCTTCCGCGAGGCTGA
The DNA here is from genome assembly GCA_964247045.1 of uncultured Verrucomicrobiales bacterium. GTDB lineage: Bacteria > Verrucomicrobiota > Verrucomicrobiia > Verrucomicrobiales > Akkermansiaceae > Luteolibacter. Next base: position 1,318 of record CAXTTX010000122.1, read on the forward strand.
GGCCGCCAAACTTGCCGCGGACAAGACCGATCCCGCTTTCATGGTGGAATCCGCCGCAGCACTGATCGACCAAGGCGAGACCAAGGCCGCCGAAGAGCGGCTCCGCAACGCCATCCGCGCCTATCCCGCGGACGCCAAAAAGGAGACCGCCGCCGCGCTCCGCCAGCTTGCCGGATTATGGGAAAAGGAAAACCGGAATCTGGACGCCGCCCGCGCCCTCAGGCAGCGTGCGGACGGCCTTGACCGTTAAGAATCCCAAGGCATTTCCCAGGCATCGCGTGCCGCAAAAGACTTGCACAAAGTTAGGCCGGACACTACCTCCAGCCGCATGAGTTCTGAAACCTCCTTGATCCTTTTCAAACCTGACGCGGTCGAAAAAAACCTCACGGGAACGGTTCTCTCCCGCTTCCTTGATCAGGGTTTCAAGATCCGCGGTATCAAGATGATGAAGCTCAGCGATGAAATTCTCGCCGAGCACTACTCGCACATTGCCGACAAGCCGTTCTTCCCTTCCGTCCGCGGTTTCATGCAGGAAACCCCCGTGATCGCCCTGGCCCTCGAGGGCGAGGACGTCATCGCCCGCGTGCGTGACCTCCTCGGGCCCACCGACTCCATGGTCGCCGCTCCCGGCACCATCCGCGGTGACTTCGGGTTCAAGGACGCCGACGCGAAGATGCGCAACGTCTGCCACGCCTCCGACTCCGTCGAGGCCGGCCAGGCGGAGATCAAGCGCTTCTTCAAGGACGACGAGATCTTCTCTTACTGAGATGCTCGTCGAGCGCGTCAAGTATGTCATCTGGGCAGCCGATCTGAGGCGCGCCAGCGAATTCTACCGGAAGACTTTCGGTGCGGAAGTCACGCGCTCTTCCAGCGTCATGGCTGAACTTGAAATTTCCGGTGGCATTCTCGGGATCCACGGCGGAGGCGAAGGCAAACGCACCTGGACCGGCATCAGTTTCCAAGTCGCGGATGTGGTTGCCGGTGCGGCGGAAGTCGTCGCCAACGGGGGCGGCCTCGTCCGAGAACCCGCGTGGGAAGACGGCGAGCCACCGCATCTCGCGATGTGTTTCGATACCGACGGGAATGACTTCATGCTCTTCCGGAAACGGTGATCCACCGGTGAGGAGGGGATGCCTGAAGGCTTGTTGCGGAAGAATCCCGCGGTTAGCCTCCGGCGATGTTTTCTCCGGGATTCGATACCAACACGGCGCTCGGGCTCGGCGCGGTCATCGCTTTCTATCTGGTGGGGCTGCTGCACGTGGTTCACGCGGTGATGAACGTGCGGACTTCCCAGGGCACCATCGCCTGGGTGGTGTCGCTGCTGACGATTCCGTTCCTGGCGATTCCGATGTATTGGCTGCTCTGGCGAAGCCGCTTCAGCCATGACGTCGGAGGGCGGCGGGAAAAGGACAGCCAGCTCGCGAAGCTGGCGGAGTCGATGCACAAGCGACTGCGGCATTGCGAGGTGGACATCCCGGAGGACGATGCCTTCGAGCGGGCGGCCCGCGTGCTGGGCGGGCTCCCTTTCACGCGAGGTAACGAGTTGGAACTGCTGATCGACGGTGACAAGACCTTCGAGCGTATCTTCGAGGCGATCGCCGCTGCCGAGAGCTATCTCTGCATCAATTTCTTCATCGTGAAGAACGACAAGCTTGGAACGAAATTCCAGCAGGCCCTGATTGAACGCGCGAAGGCGGGGGTGAAAGTCTTTTTTCTCTTCGACGAGTTCGGATCCCACAAGCTGCCGCGGAAATACCTCCAGGAAATGAAGGACGCGGGCATCGAGTGCTATTTCTTCGGGGTGAACCGTTTCTGGTGGTCGCGGTTCCAGTTGAATTTCCGCAACCACCGGAAGATCGTCATCAGCGATGGCAAGACCGCCTTCCTGGGCGGCCTGAACGTGGGTGATGAATACCTTGGCCGGGATCAGCGTTTCGGCGGCTGGCGGGACACGCACCTGCGCATCCGGGGCCCGATGGTGCAAGCCGTACAGATGGTTTTCCTGGAGGACTGGTTCTGGGCCTCCAGCCAGGTTCCTGGACTCCATTGGGAGACCGGGCCGGAAGAGGCGGACCAGATTGGCGCGATCATTCCCACCGGCCCGGCAGATCTGGCGGACTCGTGGCAACTGGTGGTGGCCGAGGCGGCGAACTCGTCGCGGAAACGGCTGTGGATCGCCTCGCCGTATTTCGTTCCGGATGAAGGAGTGCTCACTGCGCTGCAGGCCGCCGCGATCCGTGGGGTCGATGTCCGCATCCTGATTCCGGAACGTGCGGATCATCTTCTGGTCTGGCTTTCGGCGTATTCGTATTTCGAGAACGCGATTCCTTTCGGGGTGAAGATCTACCGCTATCAGAAAGGCTTTCTGCATCAGAAGGTGTTTCTGGTGGACAGCCGTCTTGCGGCGGTCGGGACGGCCAATCTGGACAACCGTTCGTTCCGCCTGAACTTCGAGATCACGGCGCTTTCCACCGACCCCAAATTCGTGGGCGAGGTCACTGCGATGCTGGAGGCGGATTTCCATAACTCCCGCCTGACGAAGATGAATGATTTCACGAGCAAGCCGTTCCTGTTCCGGGCGGCGTGCCGGGGGGCGAGGTTGCTGGCGCCGGTGCAGTGATTGATTAAAGACGTAAGACGCAAGAGGGAGGGGTGTGGACCCCGATTTTGGCGCATTTCGGAGCTCATTTGCCGACAAAACGGCGGGCATTTTTGTCATTTCCGGGGTTTTCCAGCAGTTTCCAGCAGTGTTTTTGTCGTTTTTACAAAAACGGGAGGGAGGGTTGAGTTCGCCGGAAATTTTCTGGTTTGGAGCAACCCTAACATTATCAATTGGTTGTTTGAAGGAGGCGCAGAGGGGTCGGGTGGGGAAAATGGCGAAGTGCAACAAATGCCAACTGTTTGGAGAAAAATTCGAGATTACCTCGCCTTTGGCGACGAAGGCGAGGGACGCAAGACTTGAAAACGGAAGAGGAAGGCGTAAAGACACAAGAGGTGAATACATCAGACGCAAGATGATGACGCGGGAGGGATTCAAGATGGGATGGGGAGGCGGATTGCGGCGGGGCAGTTGCAAAAGACGATCTAACAGATTCGTCGGGATGGGCCGCCGGCTAGAGGGAGGCAGGCCCAGCGGGAAGAGCTGCCGCGTTTTCGAAGGTTACAGGGGTTGGCATCCGCGGATTTTAGCAAATCCGGGGGTTCGTCTCAACCAATGGCGCGTCTGCCAATATTGAAAGTGGGAAGTGGCGCAGGATGAGGAGGTTGGGGAGGGCTTTGGCTGCTGACCCGAGGGTTTATCGGGGCGTCGTGATTCGCGAAAAAGAAGGAAATGTTACCATGCGAGCCCAACCGCCCGCGGGGGCCGATAGGGGCATTGAGCGGATAAAAGGTCTGTCCCTTTATCCTGTGCGAATGGCGTTTGGAACTCACAGACCTTCAGTCATTAAGGCTAAAAACAGGTGGCCTCAATGTGACCGAGGAGAAGGAGGTCACCCCTATTTCGCAACTGACGTCCGGAGACGGAACCGTTAAAAGGGTCCGAGGTGGCTCGTTCTTCCGCTTTTGGAGCCAGGTGACGAAGCTCGAATCGAAAAGTCCGTGCTGACGACAGGACGCCATCGCCGACAAAGAAGTGGCGTCAAACACGGCGAGAGTGGCGCCCTGCTGTTCGGCGCGCACCAGCAGTCGCCCGCGGCGATCCGCACGGAGCCTGTCCTGAGTATCCGCCAATGTGGAATTGGCTGGGGTCAAAGACCGCCAATCTACGATATCTACGAATCCGTAGGGAACCGGGGCTCCGTGGAGCGCTTACGGCGAGTCCCTCCTCTTATTCATTCTGTTTCGATCTCGCAGTGCGGGAGAGCTGTCTACCTTTGGAACGCTTGAGGGAAGCCTCTGTACAGTCTCTTCGTAGGTATATGGATCGGTTCTAACGCCCCGCTTCCGGGCATCCGGCTCATTGACCAAATCCACCTCAATGCCACTCTCGGAGTTGGCCTTCAAGGTAATCAGGAAATCCGGGTCGATGTGCGGACGATACTGTTCCCAGACGATCCGCGCGACGCCACCCTGTGTTCTCAAGCGTCCGGAGGTTCCAAAAGTTGGTTCTCCACAGATTTTCAGAAGTGAATTCCGCACCACAAGGAGCAATTTCGGGGTTTCTGAGGATGCCGGCCGTCCCCAACCCGCAGCCACGAACTTATCATCGAAGAAAGAGTAATTAAAAAGGGAACCATCGGGCATTTGCTCAACCAGATCATACCCACCTGATTTCAAGTTGTCGCCCGAGA
>CAXTTX010000122.1:5709-12263 GCA_964247045.1 uncultured Verrucomicrobiales bacterium
TCGGGCATTTGCTCAACCAGATCATACCCACCTGATTTCAAGTTGTCGCCCGAGAGGTCCATGGCCTCCGGTCGAATTTTCTTGAGATCGGCGGATGAAGTACCCAGCGCCAAAGGATTTGGTGAGAGCCACGGCCAGAATTGTTCCAAGGTAATGGACGCCGCGACGGAGTGCAGGGAAAGAAGCGCCAGCGACAGGATTATAGCGCCTTTCATCGCTGAAAAATCAGGGTTTCGTCGGACTTTGAAAGGGGTGAAAGTGAAAGTGAGAAAGGGGTCAGTCCTCTCATGGTAACATTTCCGGTGTTTCCGAGGGCGAGGCGGCAGAGCGAATGAATGGAAGAGGATGGGATGCGACTTCAGGGATTCCCGCGACCATAAGCGATTGGGCGTATTTTGGAAGTGGCAAATACAGGTTGGATGGAGGCGGCAGAAAGCGGGTACGGGTATCGTGATTCGCGAATAAGAGAAAAATGTTACCATGCGAGGACTGACCCCTTTGACTCTGACCCCTTTGACTGACTGACCCCTTTGACTGACTGACCCCTTTGACTTTGCCGAGCTGACACCGGAAGAATACCTCACCCTGGTGATCGGCACCCACCCTCGAGAGCAGCGTTTGACGCTCTTCCAAGCGTCAAGCGCTTTAAACCAAATACCCTAGACCCGGACATACATGGCGACTATGGTTCCGAAAAAAGCCACCACTGTCCCCATGCCTCTCATTAAAGTCACGTTCGACACCAATGTTTTCAGCCACATTGTCCGACCTGAAGGCTGCAACGACGCGGCTTTGAAAGAAGTGTGCATAAAAATTGCCGACGAAATATCGCGGGGCAATATTCTCCCTCACGTTTCTGAAACGGTTTTCAGTCTGGAAGGGATTCAGATCAAAGACCGCTCAAATTACTTCGGCAACTATCGACCCTCGTCAAAAATAGAACTAGTTCCTAGCGACAAGCCCGGCTTTCTTCAATTCCGTTTGACGCTTGGCCCAAACCAAGAGGGACGCCCCGAAAGCAATCCCATCCTACTTGAAAAAATTCGAATAGCGCGGGCGATGGGCTTCAAAATGCTTTCAACTCCGAGAATCGCACTTCCTAAATCGCCAGATCTTACGGATTCCGATTTTGGCTCCAGAACCAGCGAGGAAATGGGAACGCAGCAGGAACTCTATTTTGAGGTAGGCAGGTTCATCGATTCACTCGGAGCGGGATTCATGGCCGCCAAGGCCATCGGGGATAAGCATCGCACCACGGAAGATGTATGGTATGAAGCCCTGAAACATTCCTCGAAAAATGATGCGAAGAATTCCATCGGGGAATGGGCTGACGGCGATACTATCGCCACTCACATCTCTTACCGCTTGGATTATTTCTGCACCCGTGATGAGGCCAAGAGTGCAGGTCCTAAATCAGTTTTCTCACCAAAGAATCGTGCGGCTTTGACCGAACGGTTTAACGTAAAATTTGTTACGCCGGAAGAATTGCTTGGCGTGCTACCCGAAACTTGAACCATCTGTTATGAGAGTCCCCGGCGCGAGCCGGGTCCGACTTCATCATGAAAAAGAAACGAGGAAGTGTCCCCTGAATCGTTGGAATGGGTTGGTGGCCGGTTGGCCTCATACACCAGCATTAGGCATCAAAACCAAAAACAAAACCGGACAGGGTATTGGGCCAAGGAGAAGTTGAGAGGGGGCAGGCAGGCGGGGGGATCGCCGTTCCTTGACGAAAAACGGCAGCACGATAGAACGGAGCAAGAATGAAATCGTTCTCCGTCCTGGCATCCGCCGTTTTGTTTTTCCTTCCGGCAAACTTGCACGCATTTGAACCGGCGGACCTGGTCGGGAGATGGGTCGGCTACCGTGCGGAAGGCCGGAAGGGAACGGTGCAGTCATGGAAAAGCCGGATGAGGGGCTTCGTCGCGGCGAGCGGAGCCGTGCGCATCGTCGAAACGTCGGTGTGGAGCATCAGGATCACGCATGTGTTCCATGAGGACGGCCGTTTCTCGTGCAGCCGGATGATCGCTGGCGAGCTTCTTGGGACCGCGGAGGGAACGTGGTCGGCGAAAGGTGAAGAGATCGAGGTTCAGGCGACCTATGCCGGCAATCCCGCCGGGCGCGACTTCCGGGGAACGTTCACGAAAACGAAGGACGGTTTCGAGTTCAAGGGGCGGGATCAGCGGAGGGAGAGAAAACCGATGCGGGTCCGGGTCGTTGTGTCGGAGAAAAATTAGGATCGGGAGGTGAGTCGCCGAGGCAGGTCGTTTGAATTATTGATTCCTCCCAATAGAAGTGACAGTTAGGGGCTGGTGATCAATGTGAGGAGGTTTGATATGGATTTGCCTGGCATGGCATCAACAACGGGGGACAAGAGTGTCCCCCCTCCGTCAGGGCATCGCGCTCCGGGCGAGCCGCAACTCCTCACATGGTCACTCTAATATCCAAGTACCAACAAGCCACACCTCATCCATGACGCTGCAGCAACTTGTCGGAATTTCTTTGCCGGTCATCCAGGCTCCGATGGCTGGATCGCAGGGGAGCGCGCTGGCGGTGGCGGTTTCGAATGCCGGCGGGCTGGGGTCGCTGCCTGGGTCGCTGTTAGGGCTGGACAGGCTGCGTGAGGAACTTGCCGCGATCCGCGCGGGGACCGACCGGCCCTATAACGTGAATTTCTTCTGCCATGTGCCACCGGAGCACGACGCCGGGCGTGAGGCGATCTGGCGGGCGGCGCTTGGGCCGTATTATGCGGAGTTGGGGATCGATCCGGGGACCATCCCGGCGGCACCGGCGCGGATGCCCTTCAGCCACGAGGCGGCGGATGTCCTGGAGGAGTTCAAGCCAGCGGTGGTGAGCTTTCATTTTGGACTTCCTGAGGCGGGATTGCTGGCGCGCGTCCGTGGGTGGGGAGCGAAGATTCTTTCCACGGCGACGACGGTGGAGGAGGCGCTGTGGCTGGAGGCGCATGGAGTGGATGCGATCATCGCCCAAGGGATCGAGGCGGGGGGACACCGGGGGATTTTTCTGGGTGAGGATCTTTCCACGCAGGCGGGGACCTTTGATCTTGTGGCGAGGATCTTGAAGGTCAGCCGGTTGCCGGTGATTGCGGCGGGCGGTATTTCAAGGGCGGAGGATGTGGGTGCGGCGTTGGCGATGGGAGCGGCGGGAGTGCAGGTGGGGACGGCTTATCTTTTGTGCCCGGAGGCGACGACGAGCCCGGTGCACCGTGCTGCCTTGCTGGCGCGGAAAGAAAATGCGTCGCTCCTAACAGCGCTCACCAATGTTTTCACCGGGCGGCCGGCGCGGGGGATCGTCAACCGGATCATGCGGGAAGTGGGGCCCATGAGCGCGCTTGCTCCGGAGTTTCCCTTGGCGGCGACGGCGATGGGTCCCTTGCGGGCGGAGGCGGTGAGTCTCGGCAGCGGGGATTTTTCACCGCTGTGGGCGGGGGAGAATGCCGGAGGGTGCAGGGAGATTTCCGCGGGGGAGCTGACGCGGGAGCTGGGTGGGGAAACGAGCTGGCCTTTGGATCCTGCCTAAAATAGTATTTTAGGCAATTTAGTAATAATTGAGCTTGCTTCCACGAGGTCTAAAGTGGAGGATTTGCACCCCGGACGGCAACCGCCCGGGCTGTCCCATTCGACCGAGCGGTTGGAGAATGGCCATGGTGACCCTCGGCAATAGGGAACCAGCTCCGGGGACCCTCCGGTCCGACTGATTCCTGCAAGGTCGTTTCCTTCCGGCGGAAGGATCGCGCCTTATCCGCCTGGCTTTCCCAATCCATGAAACTCGCCAACGCGAATCATCTGCTTTTCTCCCACCATGAATGCGTTGAAACTATTTGTCGCAAGGGCCGTCTTCTCCGACGGTTTCCATTTTTCCACGACTCCGCCACGGGTGCCGCCGCAGACCGGGAGGAAGAAGGATGCGGGCCAGATGGTCGCCAAGCCGGTGAAGCGGAATTCCTTGAGGAGATGCTGAGACCGGCACGGGGAGGGTGAGGCCAAATCGGCCCTACAGGTAACATAAACGTTTCTGGCACCACCTCCGGGGTGCAATATCAAGGGGCGCTAACCCCAGGTGTTCGCCCGCTGGCGCAGGCTCGACCTGGGGCTACCATCTGTGATCCCTCCAGGATCAAATGCCACCGCATCGAGCCAGTTTTTCCCCGGGGATGGTCGCCCGCTGACGCGGGTTTGGCCCAAATCTAATCTTGGGGCCGCTCTCGGGTGACCCGCCGGGGAAAGGCGGGTGAGGCGGCGGCTGGTTTCCGGACCTTTGCCGGTTGGTGTTGTGGGAGCTGCCCCAACCGGACCGTTAGGGATAACGGTCCCTGCCTTTTCAAGAGGGCCTGTTAGCGCGAACCGGTGCGTTTCAGCGCATTTCCTTCAGCCACTTCTCGTGGCCCCAGAGGCCCCAGACGATGCCGGCGAGGCCGAAGGTGAGAAGGAGGGGCGGGAGGCCGTAGGTGAGGCTGATGCCGACGCGGCCGACGGCGCCGAGGACCTCGTCGTTCAGGAGATGGGGGGCCAGCATGAGATACAGGCGGGCCGTGAGGAGGGCGATGGCACCGAGTGCCATCATGTTGCCGCCCCAGGATTTGTGGCGGGAGGACAAGCGGACGGCGGCGAGGCCGATGAGGCCCAGGCCGATGACTCCAACGGCGTCGAAAATCAGGCCATTGCGGGTGACAACTTCAAGCAACAAACTCATGGGGGGAACGAGTGGGGGGAGAAACAGGGGAGGCGGTTCTGCGGGGGGCAGCAGGGGCAGTGAAAATTTTCGCGTGCAGGGCGAGGCCGATTCCGAAGAACAGCCAGCCGCCGTTCATCATCACCAGCTTCACACAATGCCAGGCGGTGGCGGTGGCGGCGCTGCCTTGGTAGCGGCCGCTCTTGGAAAACAGTTCGATGGCCTTCGCCTCATACATCGGCATCAGGATCATGTAACCGCAGCCGAGGAGCAGGGCTCCGACGACAATGAAACGCGCGGTCCAGCCGCTGGTCACTTGCGACAAACGCCAAGCGATCAGCATGAGGAAGGCGCCCATCACGATCGTGAAAACGGGGCGAACTGCTTCAAGTGAACCGAGGAGGAGGGGGGAAATCGATCCGTGGCACATCGGGGGCATTAGAACTATTCATAAGTCGTTGATCAAGAACAATGAACGAAGGAGATATTGGATATGAACCAAGGCGGAAATCTTTGCTTTTTTGATAGAGTGCATTTGGCTGATATTTTGGTTTCTTGAAAAACATCGGCTGGAAGCCTTGTTCTTGTGAGGTTTTGGAGTCCCAAAACCGGTCACGAGTGCCTCACGCGATCGCGTATGGAGGGGCTTTTTGGAAGGATTGCCGGGAATTTTTGTTTTCCAAAAAATCGCGACCTGCGGCCGGATTTCGGGGGAAAGCTGTTTCAACTCTTGCGGGACCCCCCATGGCGTGTCAAACCGCTCGCCCGCCATGAGTGAACCCGTCGCCTCCCAGCAGCCGCAGAATACCGAAGCCGAACTGATCGCCGTTCGTCGCGAGAAACTGGGGAAACTGCGGGACCTGGGGATCGACCCGTATGGCGCGCGCTACGAGGTGTCCACGACGCCGGCGGATTTGCGGGCGAATTTTTCGGAGGGCCTGCAAGTGAAGGTCGCGGGGCGGATCACGGCGCTGCGCGACATGGGCAAGTCCTGCTTTTTCCAGATCGCCGATGTGCTCGGCTCGATCCAAGGGTATGTGAGCATCAAGAACCTGGGCGAGACCGAGGCTGCCGCGTGGAAGTGCCTGGACCGGGGTGACTGGATCGGCATCGAGGGGGAAACCTTCCTCACCAAGACCGGCGAGCCGACGGTGAAGCTGGAGAAGTTCACCGTGCTTTCCAAGTCGCTGCGGCCGATGCCGGACAAGTGGCACGGCCTGGCCGACCGCGAGCAGAAGTACCGCAAGCGCCACCTCGACCTGATGGGCAATCCGGAGAGCGCCGCGCTGTTCGTGAAGCGCTCCCAGATGATCGCGGACATCCGGCGATTTCTGCAGGACCGAGGCTTCCTGGAAGTGGAGACCCCGATGTTGCATGACGTGGCGGGTGGCGCGGCGGCGCGGCCGTTCGAGACGTTTCACAACGCGCTGGGCATGCCGCTGACGTTGCGGATCGCGCCGGAGCTTTTCCTGAAGCGCCTGCTCGTCGGCGGCTTCACCAAGATTTTCGAACTGAACCGCAGCTTCCGCAACGAGGGTCTGTCGCGCCGGCACAATCCTGAGTTCACGATGCTGGAGGCGTATTGGGCTTTCTCCGATTTCGAGGAGATGGCGGATCTCGTCGAGGAGATGGTTTGCCAACTCGCGGAGAAGTTCTGCGGCGGCCTGAACATCGAGCACAAGGACGAGGAGGGCAACGTCTCCCGGACGATCAATCTTTCCCGACCGTGGAAGCGTGCCGGTTACCATGACCTGATCAAGCAGGCTGCGGGGGATGATTTCTTCGATATCGACGCGGCCGGCCGGCGTGCCCGTTGCGCGGAGAAGGGCGTGCAGATTTCGGAGAACATGGAGGACCACGAGGTC
>CAXTTX010000123.1:0-12154 GCA_964247045.1 uncultured Verrucomicrobiales bacterium
ACCGGTGGCTTACGCCACCGGCTACCTTATGCCGTCCCTCCGGGACTCAAATCCATCCGAGCGAACCGATAGCGGTGGCATCGCCCGAGTTGTGTATAAAGATCAGGGCGTTGCCCCCGGCTTTCGTAGGGCCGCGCCTTTTGTGCTCGGGAGCAGCCTTGTTGCGCGGGTTTTGAGCAAGTTTGGGACTCTCACCGGGAATTGCCCCGGCGGGCCGCTATCTGCTTCCCAAGGTGGCGCGGGGCGGGTTAACACAGGGGCACGCAACATGACTCTCGCCGAACTCCAAGCGCTCCACGACCTGCCGTTCTTCGATCTCCTCAAGCGTGCGCGCGAGGTCCACGAGGCGAATTTTTCTGACAACAAGGTACAGCTCTGCACGCTGCTTTCGATCAAGACCGGCGGTTGTTCGGAGGATTGCGCGTATTGCACGCAGTCCGCGCGCTATGAGACGGACCTGCAAACGCAGCGGCTGCTGTCCAAGGAGACGGTGATGGAAAGTGCCCGAGCGGCCCGCGCGAACGGTTCGACCCGTTTCTGCATGGGAGCCGCCTGGCGGGGTGTGCGCGGTGGCACGGAGCGTTTCAACCAGGTGGTGGACATCGTGAAGGAAGTTTCCTCGCTGGGCATGGAAGTGTGCGTGACGCTGGGCGAACTCGGGCCGCAGGAAGCGGTCGCGCTGAAGGAAGCCGGTGTCACGGCCTACAACCACAATCTCGACACCTCGCCGGAGCACTATCCGAACATCGTCACGACGCACACTTACGAGGATCGCCTGCGGACGATCCGCAATGTGCAGGATGCGGGCATGTCCGTGTGCTGCGGCGGCATTCTCGGGATCAGCGAAACGATCACGGATCGTCTCCGGATGCTGGAGGTGATTTCCAGTTTCAATCCGCAGCCGGAAAGCGTGCCGATCAACTCGCTGATGCCGATGCCGGGCACGCCGATGGCGGACAACGCGCAGGTGGATCCGTTTGACCTCGTAAGGATGATCGCCTGCACGCGGATCGCGGTGCCCGGGGCGAAGGTGCGGCTTTCGGCGGGCCGGACGCGGCTTTCGGATGAAACGCAGGCGCTGTGCTTTTTTGCAGGGGCGAACTCGATTTTCTACGGAGAGAAGCTGCTCACCGCGTCCAATCCGGAAGCGCGGAAGGATCTGGCCCTGCTCAAGAGGTTGGGCTTGGAGACGCTGGAACCGAATCCGGCGATGGAGTCACCCACTGCGGATGATTCGATTCCCGCGAGCCCGTGTTGCTCGACCGCCGGTTGCTGCTAGAGATTCGAGAAATTCCCGGCGATGACGGATCCACCGAATTCAGGGAATGCAGACAGCGGGCATCCGAACGACCCCTTGCATGGGGTGACTTTGGAGACCGTGGTGAAGACCATGGTCGACCGGCATGGGTGGGAGGTGATGGCGGACCGCATTCCGGTCCGCTGTTTCGAGGTGAATCCCTCCGTCAAGTCGAGCCTGACGTTCCTGCGCAAGACGCCTTGGGCGAGGAAGCGGCTGGAGGACTGGTTCGTCCACGAGCTGCGGCGCGGTTTTTGAAACGGGCGGAGGGGTAGGGAGCAGCGCTTCCAACGGAACCGACCGGAGGACGTGCGCCATGCCCTTTCTGAAATTTTGCAGGATGGCTGTCATGGTATGGGTGGAGGTTGGATTATTTCGAGACGTTAATCGCCGAGACGCGTTCGACGCCGTCCCTAACTGAAACGGTGAGGGTCATGGTGCTGCCCGTGGCGGCGGAGTCCGCCGCGACTTCGGTGCGGGTGGAGTCGTGGGTGAGCACGCGCCAGTTGGTGAAGTTGTCCATGCTGGCACCGCTCTCGCGGAACGCGGAGGAAAACTGGGTGATGAACTGGGCCACGAACTTGTCACGGTCCGGCTGGGTGTTCAGGGCCACATAGGCCGCGCCGTGGTTCACTCCCGTGGCGGTGAAAACGGGCCAGTCGATCTTGGAGGCGACGGTGGAGTCGCCACGAACCAGCGATTCGAAGGTGGATTTGGCGAAGCCCACGTCGCCCGCGGTGGCGACTTCCGCCTTGGTTTCGGCGATTGCGTCCTTGGTCTTCTCGCAACTGGCCAGGATGACGAACGCAAGGAGGGGTGAGAGATAGGTGGCTTTCATGGTTGCCATTCTCTTTCGCAGGATGCGTGCCCCGGGCGTTTTCCTTATAGTTTCAAGGGTCGGGTTGCGTGGCATGGAGAGCGCATTCTGCAATATGCTCCGGAATGATGCAAAATGAACGGTTTTGGTTCAGCCTCATTTGCATGCAAACTACTGCCGGGGAGGTGTGAAAAAGCGCAGCCTGCAACTGTGCCAAAGGATTCCAAGGGTCTGTCCACGCGTAAAACAACGAAGGTTCAGCGGGTTGTGACCATTGGCACGTGGGCTGCGAGACTATCATTGAATCCGCGATTCCCGCGGAGGCAAAACCGACAACGTCATGATCACGAATTTGGAGCAACTCTACTACGATCAGATCAGCGACCTCTATAGCGCTGAAACCCAGATGCTGAAAGCCCTGCCCGAAATGGTGGCCCATGCCACGAATCCGGAATTGAAGGAGGCTTTCAGCGACCATCTCAAGGAGACCAAGGCCCATGCCGATCGTCTCCGTGAGATCACCGAGCGCCACGGCATCCCCGCGAATACGGTCACCTGCGAGGCGATGCGGGGACTTTTGATCGAGGCGAAGAAGCACCTGGTGGAAACCGTGCCTGGCGACGTGCGTGATGCGGTGCTCATCGCGTCAGGGAACCGCATCGAACATTATGAGATCGCTGGCTACGGCGTCGCACGCGCCTTCGCGGCGAGCCTAGGCTTTGGAGACGACGCGGATCTTCTCAATACGACGCTGCAGGAGGAAGGGGCCGCGGATGCGGCGATTACCCGGATCGCGACGGGCGGGATCTTTCGTTCCGGGGTGAACGAGGCGGCATCGCATGTCCGATGAACGAGTTGAATTGTCTAACTGGAAGGGCCGGCCTTGGGATTTCCGAGGCCGGTTTTTTTTAAAACACGTGCAAATCAAGAGAAAGAGGGAACCACGGATGGACAGGGATGGGATCTAGAGGATTTCTTTTGGGGAATCGATGCGGGGGAGGTGATACAAAAGGGATAAACGTTGCAGCAGCTGGAAACGATGGACGACGTACGACAGCAAACGGTGACGGGGACAGGAGTGTTTGCGGGCGGTTAGGAAACAGCCAGGCCCGCCATGTCCGCTACGTTCCCATTCCGCTCCGACAAATGGCTGCGCTTCCCAAAAAAGAAGCCGCCGGGATCGTCTGGATCCGGCGGCTTTTGATGTTAGATCGTGGTCGTGAAGATTTTATTCGTCGATCTCCCCGGCCTCGAGGCGAGCCTCATTGGAGCTGCGGTAGAGGGCATAGACGCCATAGGCGATGACCCCGACCAAGATGGCTCCACCGACCCAACCGGCTTCCCGGCGCGGAGGATGGGCGCGCAGGTTGCGCAACCGATCCGCAGCGTAAGCGCCACCAGCGGCCAGGCTGGACTTCGCATGATCGGCGAAGTCACGTGCTCCGGAGCGGGCGTGATCGGCGATTTCCCGAGCACTGTTAGGAAGGGTCTCGCGGGTGGTGTGGGTCAACAAGCTGCCCAGATCCTCGCGGAGGAGGGAGACATCGTTGCGCACGCGGTTGAGCAGTCCGGTTGCCCGGCGATCTTGGAACAGGGGTGATTTCATGGCGAATTTCAGGTGGTTCGGTTGAGTTTAGAGTGAAGGTTCAAGGAGTCCGTCCGCGAAGTGCCCGGGAAATCGCGGAGACGATCAGGAGAACGAGGAAGACGAAGAACAATATTTGCGCGATACCGGCAGCAGAACCGGCGATACCGCCGAATCCGAGGATACCGGCAATGAGTGCAAGAACGAGGAATGTGAGTGCCCAGCTTAACATGATTTTGGTCTTTCCAGGAGGCCGGAAGTTGAGCTGTGGAAGGACTCCGGCCGAGGCCTTCCCGCTTGGTTGATTGGATTGGTTTGCGGGGGAGAGGATTTTCGGGAACCGGGTGGTTCCGTTGATACTCTTCATCCGGGTGGTGTTGCCTTCGCAGGAAGGATACCAATCGGGGGGGAGTGGATTAAGTTTTTGGGAGTTAGTTGGTTATGGTATTTTGGGTGTGTTGGGATTCCTGTCTGCCAGATGCAGATCGCGTCGATGGGTGCAAAATGCACGCATGGGCAGGTTGGAATGGTGTGAAGCCGTTTTTGGAAGACGTGGAGGAACCTTCACCCCGACAGTATGGAACCACGTTGTGGTTCTGATAGGTCATGCGTGTTACCCGGGGTAGGCGCATCGCGGTTCCCGCTCGCGCCAACCGCCGGGCTGGAGGATTCAACGCCCTTGGCGTTGGAACAGGTTGCGCCGGCCGAAGAGGGTGGCTTGGGGGCGGAACGTTGGTGGCGGAACGGAGAACCGTTAGGAAAGCGACCAACAGAGGGCCTTTTGGACCGCGTCCAGGACCTGGGTGGTGACGTCGTTCAAGCTGCCGGTGGAGGGGATGACATGGGCGAACGACTCGCCGCGCAGGGAGAGGAAGATGTCCCGGCATTTCTCGAGGTTCTCGCGCTTCTCGAACTCGTTGGCAATGTCGCCGCGGGCACCGATGCGGCCGAGTGCGGAATCCACATCCAGGTCGAGGATCAAGAGCAGATCCGGAACGGGGGCGAATGCCTCGTTTTTCCGCCGGATTTCCGCGGGATCGAAACCGCGCGCGCCCTGATAGGCCATGGTTGAGAAATAGTAGCGGTCGAGGATGACGACCTTTCCCGCGGCCAGCGAGGGGGCGATCAATTCATCGACGTGCTGGCGGCGGTCGTTGAGGAAATACTGGAGTTCTTCATCCGGTGAAACCCTGCCGGTGGAGCCGGAATCGCGGGCGAGTTTGCCCCAGGGGCCTGCCGTCGGCTCGCGGCTGAGAACCACTTCACGGCCTTGTGATTCGAACCATTCCCCGAGGCGTTTCACCTGGGTGGACTTGCCCGTGCCGTCGATGCCCTCGATGACGATGAAGAGGCCTGCTGGCATCGGTTAGAGATAGCGGGATTTGAGGTGGGCGACGTAGTCCTCCGTGGAGGGAGGTTTGCCGGTGGCGTGTTCGATGAGCGCCGGCGGATCAAGCGTCGCGCCGTGGGCATGGACGGATTTGCGCAACCATGCGAGCAACGGCGCGTAGTCCGCCGCGTCAATGGCGGCGGCGACCGAAGCGTCCTTCCTCGCGGCGGCGAAGAGTTGCGCGGAGTTGATGTTGCCAAGCGTGTAGGTCGGGAAATAGCCGAGCCCGCCCATGGACCAATGGATGTCCTGCAGGCAGCCCTCGCGATCATTCGCGGGGGTGAAGCCGAAGAGTTCGCGGAAGTCCTCGTTCCATGCCGCAGGCACGTCGGCGACGGCGAGTGTGCCATTGAGGAGGCGGCGCTCGATGCCAAAGCGAAGCAGGATGTGAAGGTCGTAGGTCGCCTCGTCAGCCTCAACGCGGACGGGTGAGAATTCCGCGCGCCACAGGTGGCGGAGGAAGGTCTCCAAGGGGAAGTCGGCCAGTTGCGGGAAGGTTTCCTGGGCGACGGGATACCACTTCTCCCAGAAGGTTCGCGAGCGTCCGACGTGGTTTTCCCAGAGCCGCGATTGCGATTCGTGGATGCCGAGCGAAGCCGCGCTGCCGGAGGGCAGGCCGAAGTCCGCTTCCGGCAAGCCCTGTTCATACATGCCGTGGCCGGCCTCGTGCAGGACGCCGAAGAGCGATGACGTGAAATCGGACTCCATGTAGCGCGTGGTCAGGCGGATGTCGCGCGGGCCGAGGGTGGTGCAAAATGGATGTGCGGTGGTGTCGATGCGGCCGGCGTCGAAATCGAAACCGATGGCGGCGGCGACCTTCGCGTTGAATTCCTGTTGGGCCGCGACGGGGTAGGGTCCATCCGGGAGCTTGGGAGCATGACCGGCGGAAACGCCCACTGCTTGGGCGGCGATTTCGCGAGCCATGGGCCGCATGGCGTCGAAGAGGGCGGCCACTGCCGCGGTGCTGGTGCCGCGTTCGTAGGCTTCCAGCAGGGCGTCGTAGGGCTCGCTGGCGTAGCCCCAGAGGTCCGCTTTCTCACGGGCGATTGCCAGTAAGACTTGGAGGTGCGGAGCGAAGAGGGAGAAGTCGGATTTTTCGCGCGCTTCGGCCCAGGCGTGCTTCGCGAGCGAACTCGCGGACGAGTCGCGGACGACCAGTTCCACGGGGAGTTTTGTGGCGCGGTCGAATTCGCGGCGGAGCTCGCGGAGGTTGGCTGCGAGCTTGGGGTCATTGCCCGGATCGGTGGCTTCGGCACCCTCGAGGTCTTTTTTCCAAGCGTCGGAGGTCGCGAGTTCGTGGCCTTTCGCGGAGAGCCAGGCGAGCTGTTCCGCGCGGTAGGTCGCGCCGGCGTTGGGGAGGTAGGTTTCCTGGTCCCAACCGATGATGTCCGCGGAGGACCGGATGAGCGCCGCCTCGCGGGCCTTATCAAAAATCGACATGCCGGTTTTCTGCCGGAATCCGGGGCTGAGGCAAAGGCGGAAATCGCCGGATTTGCCCGCCACCGCCTGCTAGCGGGTGTTTGTGGGGGTTGGTTCGGGAGATTTTTTCAGGCGGATGCGGGTGATCTCCTCCTGGCCATTCGCGGGGGCGGAGTTGAGCCGGAGAGGCACCGTGAAATGGCCGCTCTGGTAGCCCTTGGCAGAAATTTCCAAGGGAAAACCGCCTTTGATCTCACGGCCAACGATGGTCACGGAAAGGGATCTATCCGGCTGCACTGAAAAATGAGAGTGGTGATTTTCTTTGGAAGGTGAGGGGACTTCGCGGAGGTTCTGGTGAACGGTAAAGTCCAGAACGCTTTCATCGGTGTCGTCGACAGCTAAAAGGCGCGCACGGTATTCATGTCGAGACTCCGATGGCATCAGCTCATAGATGCCCCAACAGCCCAGGAAGACCGTGACCATGGCCAAGAACAAGATGATGCGGTACGCCAAGGGGTTGGACAGGATGGCGTTGATCATGGGGAGGATGGCTTTCCTAACATGACGAGGCCTCTGATGTATCAATCCCCAAAGAGGCCTAAAGATGGTGATGCGCCTCAGCGCAGGAAGCGTTGCTTCACCTCGGGCGGGACGCTGTTGGTGGCGACCCAGTTTTTCATCGCGGCGGCATCGGATTGGGACCACTCGGTGAGCATGCGGAAGTAGAGGCGGCGCTGCTGCTGGGGATCGGAGACGCCTTGGATCCAGGCGGCGGATTGCTCCGGAGCGCGGGTGTTGCAGCTCCACACGAATTCCTCCACGGCACCGTCGTAGCCGGGCGTGCCCGCCAAGCCGGTGAGCCATTGCGCGGTGCGGGTGATGTTGGTCATGTCCCCGGAGGACATCACGGGAATCACGCCGCGGGCGGCTTCGGCGCGGGCTTCCGGCTTCAGCTTGTTCACGAAGGCTTCGGCAGCGGCGGGATCGGCCTTGGCGAGGGCGTCGGCCACGCCGCGGGCGGCGCGGTTCTGGATTTCTCCCTGGGGCATTGAGGCGAGCCACTCGGCGGCCTTGGCCGGGTCCTTGCCGCTCAGGCGATCGGCGATGGCCGCGACCAAGCCGCCGCGGAGGGCTTCGTCCTGGATGGTCGCGGGAAAGGCGAGGGCGGCATCGGTGCCCTGCATGAAGAGTGCGCGGGCCATGGCATCCACCGTTTCGCCACGTTCGCGGCCTTGGGGCATGGTCTCGGCCAGTTTCGCGGCAGCGGCGACGTCGGTGGCGGCGAGTCCGCGGATGACCGGGATGAGGAAAGGATTCGCTCCATCGCCTTGGAAATTTTCACGGGCCCAGCGCTCCGCAGCGGCGGGGTCGGTATTCGCCCAGGTTTGCAGGACGGTCATCTGGCTGTTCATGCCGCCGGGCTGTCGGGCCGAGTACAGCAGCGCGGAGACAGGGTCGATTTTCGCCCAGCCCTTCATCAAGAGGTCGTATTCGCCGCGGGAATCCGCGAGGTGATCGGAATTGCGGAATTGGTCGGCCAAGGTGGCGAATTCGCCAAGGCCGAGGTCCCCGATGAGTTCCATCAGCGCCCGCTGCCGTTCGAAGGAATCGGTGATGCGGGTGATGTCCGCCAGGCGTTCCGGCGGCATGCTCTTGGCCTTCTTGCCGGACGCGCGTGGACCGTCCCTGGAGCCGGATTTATCCGCTGAACCGGCGAGGCCTTCCGCAAGTTCTCCGCCACCGGGTGCCCCGTGGCGAGCGGATGAATTTGTCCCGGAGCCGTCCGCTGCCGTTTGAGCGGCGGAGGGTCCACGGAAGCTGTTGGCGAGCATCGCGGCGGCGATCCCCACCGAGAAAACCCCGGCGTGGGTAAAGATGAGGTTCGTGCGGTTCATGATGATCGGGCGGCTGGGGAAACCTACGTGCCCGGGATGCAGCCTATTTCATGCCAGCCGGCCTGTTCCCGGGGACATCACGGCATGGCGATGATGGAAAGGACGTGTTCCGCGGGTTGTTTCGCGGCTTCGATCGCCGCGGCCAGCGGTGCGCGTGCCTTTTCCGTGAGGGCGAAAGTCGTGTCGATGTCGGCCGCGCCTTCCGGGCCGTGGGCGAGCTCCTTGATCTGGCGGGTTTCGTAGGCCTGTTTCTTGGCCACGGCGTCCCAGATCTTCTTGAAGGCGGGAACGAGCGGGTTGTTGTCGAAGTCCTTCGCGAGATTCACCCCGGCCTTCAATTGCTCCGCGGTGTAGTTGTGCTTTTGCTCGCCCCAGGTGACCTCGTAGTTCGCTGACTTGGGTGAGACGATCTTGAGGACGAAGCGGTTCAGTTCGTCGTCGAAGGGAACCAGGGCCAGGCCCGCGCGGATCGAGTCATCCTTGTCGGCCGCGCCCGTTCCGGGACAGAAGGGGAGACGGGTGCTGCGGAGCACCAGCGCGCCTTTTTCCGAGGAAACCACCTCGTGGCCACCGGTCGCGGATGCCTTGCCGCTGGCTTCGTCGTAGGTGATCGCGCCGAGGTCGCCATCGGCACCGAGTCCCTTAAGATAGGCATAGGCCATGATGACGTGGCCAGCCCAACCGGGATGGACACCGTCCTTGCCCGCGACCTTGAAGTCCGGGCCGAACTGCTTTTTCGCCGTGCTGAATGCGACCAGCATCGGGCGGTAGACATCCGCGAAGGCGGTGCCGTTGGCCTGGGAAATTTCCACATCGATGTTGCGGAAACGCGAGAGCGAGAGGTTGAGCTGCTCCTGCGTGATGGCCGGGTCCTTCACCCAGGGCGGGACCATGGCGATGATTCCCGGTGAGCCGAGCACCACGCGGCAGCCGCTGCTTTTGAAGGCTTCCACAATGGCCGTCTGCTTCTTCCGATAGAGGTCCGCCGCTTCCCCGTTGTAGGGAACGTAGCGGAAGTCGTTCATGCCATAACAGGTCGTCGCGATGGTGGGCTGGAAGCGCAGGACGTCGCTCTTCATCCGGTCGAGAAATCCGCCGGCCTGTTCGCCGCTCCAGCCGTATTGGCGGCAGGTGATCTCCAGTTCCGGATAGCAGGCTGTCAGGTAGGTTTCAAGCAACAGCGAGTATTGTTTCTGCTCTGTGATGGAGTCGCCGCAAATGGCGAGGCGGTCGCCCTTCTTGAGGAGCATGCCGGCTGTCTCGGGAGCCTCAGCCAGCTTGTAGTCGGAGAGATCCGCGGGCAGGGGTGGAAGGTCACGTGCGGAGGAGGGAAGCGCGAGTGCCAGCAGCGGCAGACAAAGGAAGCGGAAGGGGATCATGCGCATCAAACGAAGCGCGCTCGCGGCTCCTTGCAAGCCAAACCCGGCAGGTTCAATTTTGTTCCCGCGGCAGCCAGTCGGGCGCCATCACCCGCTGGATCTCGAAATAAGGCTGGCCGTCAGGTGTCTTGCGTTTCCGCACTTCCAGCACGGGAGCGAACACTTGGCCGGCAGCGGTCTGCGCCAGGATTTCCTTGTAGGCTTCGGAGTTTTTTCGGGCGAAGGCCAGCTTCGGCTTCTCCGCGAGCGGGGATTGCAGGAGGAAGGAGGAGAAGAAGTCGTTCTCCGTGCTCGCGGCGCGGTCTGCGGGCGGACGCGTGACCGCGAGATGGAAATAGCCGGTCTGCTCCACCGGGCCGTCGATGAATTTCTGGAACAGCCCGTCGCGGAACTCGACGAAGGTCAGCCAATCCACCAGCCAGCCGTTTGCCGTTTCCTTCACAGCGACCGGAATGCCCTGCGGAAATTTTTCGGTGACCACGACGAAGACGAAAAGCGTGAGGCCGGTCTTCTCGTCGATCTGGCTCTGTTTCACCGCGATCGACTTGTAGGACGTGGGGCCATCGGGAGCTTCCTTGGAGTAGGCTTCCATCGCGCCACGGACTTTTTCCGGGAAGAGCACATGGGCGCAGCGGGTCGCCCAATCCGGCGCTTCGAGGAAGGCTTGCAGGGAGGCTTGGGCGGCGGCTGAAACCTTCGCGGACTTTTCGATGACGGGTTCGGGCGGCTTGGGAGCCGGTTCCGGTGTCTCAACCCTCGGCTTCACCAGTACGGGAACCGGAGGAGATGGCTCGGTGGGGCCCGGGGCGATTTTCACGGGTTCCGGCTTGGCGGGTTCGGGAAGGATCGATGCCTTTTCAACGGGTGGCTGTGAAGGAATGAGGAGCCCTGCCTGCGGTCCGGACGCGGGAGACTGCTGTGCCCAGGCCAGGCCGATGACAAAGCCTCCCAAGGCAGCCAGGAGGCACGACAGCACGAGAATGGTCCGCTGGGGTTTCTGGCAGGCGGGAGCGGCCACGGGCGGGGGAGGGGGCAAGGCGGGCGGGTTGTCCCAAACGGCTTCGGGATGAGGTGTCGGCGACTGATCCCCGAAAGGTGCCCATGGCGGGATTTCCTGCACCGGAGGGCATTCCTGAGCGGGAATCCTCTCTTGGAACGGCTCGCTGGGCGGCTTCGGCGCGAGGGTGGCCAGTGGCGGGGATTCCACGAAAGGCCGGCTCGGTTCCAACTCCGGAGGGTGCCACAGCGGCTGGACCTCATGGGCTCCAACCCCGCGATAGGGGTCCGGTGCGATGATTTCCCGCCCGCAGGTCGGGCATGGTCCTTGCCGCGCGGCCATGGCCAGCGGCAGGCGCAGGGTGGTCGCGCAAATGGGACATTGGAACTGGATCACTTCGGCCATCGGTGGGGAGCGGCGCTTCTCTGGCAGAAAATCCGGCCGGTGTCGATGTTTCGGATCAGTTGAGTAAAATTCGCTCTTCGGAACTAACCGGTGGAAGTTCCCGCCGGGGCGGTGGAACATGCCGCCGACCCCTTGAGAAAGATCATCCATATCGACATGGACTGCTTCTACGCGGCCATCGAGGAACGGGAAAATCCGTCCCTCCGTGGCAAGCCCGTGGGGGTGGGTGGCAGCGAGCGCCGGGGGGTGCTCACGACGGCCAATTACGAGGCCCGCAAATACGGCTGCCGCTCCGCGATGCCGGTGTTCAAGGCGCTGGAGCTTTGCCCGCATCTGACGCTCGTGCCGGTACAGTTCGAACTTTACCGGGCGGTCAGCTCCCAGATCCGCGCGATCTTCGGGCGCTTTACCGACCTGATCGAACCGCTCTCGCTGGATGAGGCCTATCTGGATGTTTCCCATCTCCAGTCGGACGGGGCTGCCATCGCCCGCGAGGTTCGTGCGCAGATTTTCGAGGAAACGGGTCTGACCGCTTCGGCAGGGATTTCGTCTAACAAGCTGATCGCGAAAATCGCATCGGATTGGGAAAAGCCGAACGGGCAGAAGAACGTCCCGGATGCGAATATTCCGGCCTTTGTCGCGGCTTTGCCGGTCGGTCGGATCTGGGGTGTGGGCAAGAAAATGCGGGAGAAGCTTTCCGTGTTGGGCATCGAGACCTGTGCGGATCTCCAGCGGCTTGACCAGATCGAGCTTTCACGGCGATTTGGCAAATGGGGGATCGAGCTGTGGCACCTCTGCCGGGGCATCGACGATCGCGAGGTCAGCCCGGACCGGACCCGCAAGTCGATCAGCAGCGAGACGACTTTTTCGGAAAACATCACGGTGCTGCCGGCTCTCGTTCCGCCCATGCGGGGGATGATCGACGGGCTGGTGGAGGACCTGGCCAAGTCGCATTCTGACCGGATTATCC
>CAXTTX010000124.1:0-4935 GCA_964247045.1 uncultured Verrucomicrobiales bacterium
CCGCGGAGCGCGTTACCTATGCGGATGATGGCGCGTGGACCTTCCCCACCGGGACCGTGCTGGTGAAACACTTTGCCTTGCCCGTGGACGAGCGGAATCCGTCCATCGTCAAACCGCTGGAAACCCGTTTCTTCATCAACGGCTCGGACGGCGTCTACTACGGCGTGACCTACAAATGGAACGAGGACGGCACCGATGCCGAGCTTCTCACGAGCGGCGACTCGCGGGACCTGACCATTACCCGGGCGGATGGCAGCACGCGCACGCAGCATTGGGATTTCCCCAGCCGCGCGGATTGCCGCACCTGCCACTCCGCCGGCGCGGACAATGTGCTCGGCGTGCGCTCTTTCCAGTTCGCGAAGAGCATGACCTACCCGCTGACCGGCCGTACCTCCAACCAGCTCGAAACCTGGAACGCCCTCGGCATCTTCGGCTCCTCCTTTGGCAGCCGCGATCCCGCCGCCGTCCCCGCCGCCGTGGATCCGCGCAACTCGCATGCCTCGCTCGACATGCGCGTGAAGTCGTATATCGCCGCGAACTGCTCGCATTGCCATCAGCCCGGTGGCGTTTCGGCGAATTTCGACGCTTCCTTCCACATCCCGCTCTCCGCGGAAAACATCATCGGTGGTGCCATCAACCGCCCGCTGCATGGGCCGGACGACCGCGTGGTCACGCCCAATGACCTGGGCTTCTCCGTGATGCACTCGCGCGTTTCCGTGGTTGGTGCCAACCAGATGCCGCCGCTCGCCAAGAACGTGGTCGATGACAAGGCCGTTGCGATGATCACGGACTGGATCAAGGGCATGGAAACGGCGGAGTTCGCCACCGTATCCAACAATTCGGCGCCGGTCGCCGCGAACGACTCCATGGTCGCGGGCTTCGCGACCGAAACCCGCCTCAACGTGCTCGCCAACGATACCGACGCGAATGCCCCGCTCGGCATCCATGGCGTCGCCATTGTCTCTCCGCCCGCCCATGGCACGATCTCCATCAGCGGCGTGGAACGCAGGATGATCTACGTGCATGACGGTTCCTCCGCCCGCACGGATTCCTTCACCTATACGGTGACCGATCCACAGGGCGCGAAGTCCGGCATCGCGACCGTGAATCTGTCCATTCCCTTCGGTTTCTCCGACTGGCGTGCCATCACGCCAGGTGCCGGCACGAGTCCGGACTCGAATGGCGATGGCGACATCGCTCCGGACTTGCTGGAATTTGCCCTCGGTTCGCTTCCCGGTGACGGGGCATCACCTGCCGCGGATGCCATTTCCTTCGCGGACACGGGCGGTCAACTTTCCATCTCCATCAACCGGCCCGCGGGCCTTTCGGGTATCACCTACGAGTTGGAAACCAGCCCCGACCTCGTCATCTGGCAGACCGCTCCCATTGGAGTGGACTCCGGCAATGGCTCGCTGGTCTTTGGCAATCTCCAGTCGCACCCCGGCCTCTCCGCGGATGCGGGCTTCGCCCGCCTCCGTGTCCGCTTGGCCAGTCCGGCGACATCGGTGGTTTCGCTACCCGTCGGATGGCTGGCTTCCACCTTTACCTCCGGCTCGAAAACCGTGGGAGTTCCTTTCCGGCAGGCTCCCGTGTTTTCCTCGGCGGTGCTTTCCACCAGCGGGCGGATCCTCAACGTGAATGGCACTCCGCCGCTTCCAGCCAACACCCCGGCCTTCATCGAGGTTATTGCCGGGATCCACGCCGGCCACCGCTTCGAGGTGGAAAGCGTTGCCACCGGCCAGATCACGCTCAAGGCCGCGGGTCCGCATACCCTCGATCCGTTCCCGGATCTGACGGGAAATCGTATCGTTCTCTGTCTCCATCACACTCTCGGTGGCCTCTTTGCCAAGGACAAGCTTCACGGCTCCACCAATCCCTCGGACGCGGACCAACTTCATCTCTACGTCAACAACGGGAATGGTACCGGCCAGTTCCAGCTCTACTACCTGTTGGACGCCCGCCCCGGCAATCCCACCTTCCAGTGGCGGGCCTTCCTTCCCGGCGGTGGGGACCAGGGTGGCCGCGTGATTTATCCCGGGGACGGCCTTTTCGTGAAACGCTCCGCCGGCGTGACTCCCTCCCGGCTCTTGTTCACCGGCCAGGTCCGGGCGAATCCCTTCGCGGAATACCGTCGCCTGGGCCTCAGTCTCGCATCCTCCCCGTTCCCGCTCGCGCTCACGCCCCGCCTGCGCGGCCTCATCGCCTCCACCGCTTCGACGAACATCAACGCGGCGGACCAGTTCCAGCTCTATCAATCCGGGGCCTTCCGCCTGTTCTATTTCCTGGATCATCCCACGCAGGCGGACCAGTGGCGCGAGGTCGTCCCCTCCAGCCCGAACTACAATGACCTGCCGGTTTTTGCCCCCTCGGAGGCGGCATTTATCAAACGAAATCAAGCTTCCCCTCCCGCAATCATTCCGCTAGCTTGGCCGCCGTAAGCATTCTTTCCACCCCCCGAAAGATGAAATTTCCCTGCCTTATCCTGCTTTCCGCGGCCGTGTTCATCGCGGCGGGAGGATTGTCCTCCGGACAGAATATCGAGCCCGTGTCCGGCAGCCAGATCGGCTGGGCCAGCCAGGCCTTCGCCACCAATTACATGGCGGATGGTGTCACCACCTTCGAACAGGCGGGTCAGTCTATCTATTTCCAGTTGGGAACTTTCACCCAGGGCTTCGATCCATCCACGGCCACCCCGGACCAATGGGCGGCCAACTGGCTGGTCCTCCAGGGAACAGATGGTTCTCCCCAGGTCGTCTACAACAACGATGATCAGCAGTTCATCCAGACCTCGACCTTGTCGTCGAACGCCACGCCTTTCGCCGAGGGTGGCCAGGCTTACATCTGGGGCTTCACCTCAAAGGACGTGACCCCAACCAGCCAATGGATCCTTCTCGCCGCTCCCACCTGGAAGTGGCCGAACGCCGGCGCCCTCCAGTCAGCCACTTTCTCGGTGAGCGATGCCACGCCCCAGAATGCCATCATGGGCTCGGTGAATCCCGCCGGTGGCGGGTACCACATGCAGCTTGAATACGTGGTGGTCCCGGAGCCTTCCGCCTCGCTGCTCGCGGCCGCCGCCTTCGGGCTTGTTTGGCGGCGCAGGCGCTGAAAAGCGTTTGCGCGCCGCCGTCCGGCCCGGCAAGCTCCCGGCCCGCCATGTTTCCCCGTCCGCCGAAGAAATTTGTACCCACGCCCTTTGGGTATCATCAGGAGATCGAACTCACCATCGACTCGCTGACGAATCTTGGCGCCGGTGTCGGCCGAATCGACGGCTGGGTGGTTTTCGTTCCCTTCTCCCTGCCGGGCGAAACCGTGAAGGCCCGTGTCTTCCGCAACGACAAGAATTGCTCGCACGCGGATCTCGTCGAGGTGCTGGTGCCTTCTTCGGATCGTGTCGCTCCCGGCTGCCCGCTCTTCGGCGAGTGCGGTGGCTGCCAATACCAGCACCTTTCCTATGACAAGCAGCTTGCTTGGAAGACCCGCCAGGTCGGTGAACTGATGAAGCACATGGCGGGCATCGTCTTTCCGGTGAACGACTGCCTTTCCTCGGATCAGATCTGGAACTACCGCTCCAAGATTACCCCTCATTTTGAGAAAGCGAAGGACGGCGACCTCGGGCCCATCGGCTTCCTCGCGTTCGGCCGCCGTTCCCAGTTGATTGATGTCCCGCAATGCCCCATCGCCATGGACGTGATCAACCGCGACCTCCCAGCCATCCGCGACGATCTGCGCGCCAAGGCGAACACCTTCAAGCGGGGAGCCACCATCCTCATGCGTGCCACGGAGGACCGCGTGGAGACGGACTTCCGCGCCGTTGCCACCGAGCATGTCGGCGACCTGAAGTTCCAGTTCCTCGCTGGCGATTTCTTCCAGAACAACCCCTTCATTCTTCCGGCCTTCACCGGCTACGTCGCCAAACAGGCATCCGCCACCGGTGCGCGTTTCCTGGTTGATGCCTACTGCGGCTCCGGCCTCTTCTCGCTCACCCTCGCCCGGTCCTTTGAAAAGGTCGCCGGGGTTGAGGTGTCGGAAACCTCCTGCGAGTGGGCCCGCAAGAACGCCGCCGCCAATGGCATCACCAACGCCACCTTCCTCACCGCTTCCGCCGAGGCCATCTTCGATGAGATCAATTTCCCCGCCGCGGAAACCGCCGTCGTCATCGACCCGCCGCGCAAGGGCTGCACCCCCGAGTTCATCGACCAGCTCGTGAAATTCGGCCCCGCCCGCTTGGTCTATGTTTCCTGCGACCCCGCCACCCAGGTCCGCGACCTCAAGCTCCTCGGCGAGGGCGGCTACCAACTGGAGGACGTCCAGCCCTTCGACCTCTTCCCCCACACCCGCCACCTCGAATGCGTCATGACCCTCGTGAAATCGACCGATTGATCCGTTAGATAAGCCGGTTTGATCCAGCGCATCCCATTCCAGGAACCCGCCACCGCCGGTGATGTCACCCGGCTGCAAGCCCTGCTGCGCGAGGCCCTCGTGGCCCTGCGTTTCCACCGCTTCGGCAAGATCGCCGTCCTCAATCTCGCCTGTGGCCGTGCTGATGAAACCAGGGCCTTGGCCGGGGCCCTCGCCCCGATGGAAATCAGCCTCTATCTGGGGATGGATCTCCGCGCCACCGCCATCGAGGAGGCCTCGAAACGCTGGCACCTTCCCGGTGGAAATCTGGAGTTCCGCTGCGGCGATGCCTCCGTCATCCACAAGATGGCCGAGCTGCCTTCCTTCGACTTCATCTTCATCCGCCACCAGAACTACTGGTTCGATCCCGCGACCTGGGATCGTTTGTTAGGCAACGCGCTCGCCGCCCTCGCTCCCGAGGTTGTTGACGTACACCGCGTCCTCGAGGTTGCGGATCTGCAGGAGCGTGTCGGAGTTCGTCGCTTGGAACGCCATCGTGTGCTTGACCCACACGCCCGAGACGTTCGGATCTTCGAA
>CAXTTX010000124.1:4945-8696 GCA_964247045.1 uncultured Verrucomicrobiales bacterium
TTCGACTTCATCTTCATCCGCCACCAGAACTATTGGCATGATCCCGCCCGCTGGGACCAACTCTTCGCCCATGCCCTCGCCGCCCTCGCTCCCGGTGGCCTGCTCTCCTGCACCTCCTATTTCGACCGCGAGCACGACCTGCTGAAGGCCTCCCTGAAAACCCGTGGCGCGGAACTGCTCTGGGATGTCCGCCATCCGGCCTCCCGCGCGCTTTATGATGCCCCGAACAAATCCGTCGACCGGCACTTGGCGATATTTGCACGGGATACGTAACGAGGGAGCCGCATTTTTTCGCCATCCCCCAAAGGCCGTATGGGATGGTGGTTGTTCCTTTTGGACAATAGTGCCTGCGAACGTTCTATGGCACCTTCAATCCGGCTATCCCCGCGAGCTTTCTCTGCCGTTCATCGTAGCTCACGAAAAGGTGAGGCTTCAGGAGTGAAGCGCAAGCGACATGAAGAATGTCCAAGGTCCGGCAACCGAGTTTGGCCGTGTGAACCGAGAGCGCTTGGAAAGCGCCGAAAAGCGCCGCCCGGTCGATCTCTGGGAAATAGTAATGGCCCCGTGCCTTGCGATCCTCAAAGAGGCGAAGCTGTTCGTCGGCTTGTGAGCCGGAGATGTCTCCCCAAAAGACCTTCAGCCGCAAGGCATTCGTCAACTCCATCTCTTGCAGTTCCCAGACCGGCAGAGGGTCATCTTGCGCTGACAGCAGGGCCTGCACCTCCACAGAGTCTTTTTCCAGAAGGTATAGTTTGACCAGCGCGCTCGTGTCCAAATAGATCACCAGCGTCCCTCCCGGTCGACGTTAACGGTTTCAGATCCTGTTTTTCCAGATACCGGCATGGCCGTCGCAAGATGATCGTCCCATTTCAAAACTTTGCGCGGGGCAGCGGGAATGATCCGCACGGATGGCTTTCCGCGGTTCAAGACCTCGAAGGTCTCACCTTGGGCCACCTGGCGCTCGATTTCTGCCCAGTTGGCCTTCATTTCACGAACTGAAACGGTTTTCATGGCCTGAATGCATACCGGAAAGGTTTCATTTTGTCAAACTTGGCAGTGCGCCGCCCGTCCCAAATCCTTGTTTTTTCGCCCGCCAGAGGTTACAACGCGGTGTCTTGAACATTGTCGACCAGATCGCCCTGCGCGCTTCCGAAGAGCGACCTGCTCTGATTTCGGACGGAGTGACACTCACCTTCGGCGAATTGCTCGAAAAGGTCTCCATCGCCGCCGCCTGGCTCGACCGCCGGCCGGAGTTCCGCGGAGAGGGAGTTCCGCGGGTGGGTCTCGCCTGTGGAAATGGCGCCGACTACATCATTCTCGCCTTGGCCATCCTCAAGGCCGGCGGCTGTCTCGTTCCCCTTGCGGAGGAACTCACCGCCGTGGAACGCGAGGAGATCATCGACCGAACGGGTCTTTGCGGCCTCATTCTTGGCGAATCGGAAACCTGGCGCCGGGCAGGGGCCACATCGGTGGAAAAGACCACGGCCGCCGCCTGGGTACCGCTCCAAACCAAAGGCATTCCCAACGAGGAGGAATTTGCGGCGCTGGATCCCGCGTTCATCCGTTTCAGTTCCGGCACCACCGGCAAGAGCAAGGGGGTCATTCTCAGCCACGTGAAATTGCGCGAGCGCATCGTCGCCGCGAATGCCGCTTTGGAAATCGGTCCCGGCGACAAGGTGCTGTGGATGCTGCCGATGGCCCACCACTTCGCCGTTTCCATCGTGCTCTATCTTTATCACGGCGCGTGTACGGTCATCGGCACCTCCCATCTCGCGGCGGAGGTCTTGGAAACCGCACGCGCCACGCGCGCCACGGTCATCTATGGGGCACCCTTCCATCATTCGCTCCTCGCGGCGGACAAGGGCGGCTACCTGTGGCCGCACTTGCGGCTCGCGGTCACCACGGCCGCGCCGCTCTCGCCGGAGATCGCCACCGCTTTCAAGGCCCGTTTCGGCAAGCCGCTCGTCCAGGGCCTCGGCATCATCGAGATCGGCCTGCCCATCCTGAACACGGGCGGAGCAGGGGATTGCCCCACCGCCGTCGGCCGGCCGCTCCCGGCCTTCGACGTGGAACTCCGCGATGAAGAGGGCATGTCCGTTGCCACAGGTTCGCTCGGAGAATTGTGGATCAAGGGGCCGGGGATGTTCGATGCCTACCTTTCCCCTTGGCAAACGTTGGAGGAAATCTGTGTCGACGGCTGGTTTGCCACCGGCGATCTCGCGGAAACGGACGCCGCCGGGCGCGTTTACCTGCGCGGCCGGAAGAAGAGCGTGATCAATGTGAACGGCATGAAAGTCTTCCCGGAGGAGGTGGAGGCGGTCATCGAGCGGCATGCCGCCGTGCGCCGCTGCCGCGTGAAGGGCGCTCCCCATGGAGTGCTGGGCACCGTTCCCGTCGCGGAAGTGATTCTTGAGGACGGTGAAAAGCTCGTTTCCCGTGAGCTCGTCCATTGGTGCCGGACCTCACTTTCCGTTTACAAGGTTCCCGTCCGGATTACCTTCGTCGAGGCCCTCCCCATGACCGCCAGCGGCAAGATCCGCCGGGCCTGAGGATTTTTAAGACGGGTATTGAATATTTCCATCTGCCGCGCGTCATTCCCTGCATGAAGACATCTTCCAAAATCATCCGCCCCGGCGTTCTTGCTATCGTCGCGGCCTGTATCGGCTCCAGCCTGAGCTGCATGACCACCTATGATGCCTACGGTCGGCCTGTTGCCACCGTGGATCCGGCCGTTGCCCTTGCCGGAGTCGCTGCCGCAGGCGTCATCGGGTATGCCGCCGCCGATCACCACCACCATGGCGGTTACTACGGTCCTTACTATGGGGGCGGCTACTATCGTCCCTATCGCCGCTATTGAAACCCCGCCCCTGAAAGTTTTTTCAAAAATGCCTGTTGAAAAGCGTGGCTTGTTGGAAGTTAGTGTCCTGTGAATATGAAAACGAAAATCTTGCGGATCGGTGCCTTGGTGGTCGCGTGTTGCGTGTCTTTGACCAGTTGCTATACCACCTATGATGCCAATGGCCGGCCGGTCCAGTCGGTTGATCCCGGGACTGCTGCCGCGGGTGTGGTCGCGGCGGGTGTGCTGGGCTATGCTCTCGCCGACGGCCACGGTTATGGCGGCTACTATGGTGGCCCCTATTATTACGGGCGTCCCGGCTATTACGGCCGCCCCTATTATCGGAACGTCTACTACCGCGATGGTGGTGGCCGATATGGCTATTACCGGGGAGGCTATGCCCGCCAGAGGCCGCCGAGTGGTTATGTCCGCGGCTCTCATCCGGTGAAGGCCCAGGGCGGGCAGTCATCGGGCGGATCGGGAGGAAGGGTGCAGGGTTCCCGCCCGGCGCCCCAGAAGGCGAAAGCCAGGTGATGGACATTTGGAGATCTCCCGGACATCTTTCCGGGCGAGCTTCCTGACGACCCATGCCTGACACCGCATCCCGGCTTTCCGTATTCACCGAGTCCGTCATCCGCGGCACCACCCGCCTCGCCAACCAACACGGGGCGATCAATCTTGCCCAGGGCTTTCCGGACTTTGATCCGCCCGAGGAACTCCTCGCCGCCTTGGAACGCGCCACGCGTGGACCGCATCACCAGTATGCGGTGACGTGGGGCGCGCCCCGCTTCAGGGAGGCACTGGCCCGCAAGATCCAGCGCTTCACCGGCCTGCTCGTCAATCCGGACGAGAACCTCGTCGTCACCTGTGGCAGCACCGAGGCAATGATGGTCGCCATGATGACCGCCTGCAATC
>CAXTTX010000124.1:8706-12153 GCA_964247045.1 uncultured Verrucomicrobiales bacterium
CCTTTTACGAAAACTACGCGGCGGATGCGATCCTCTCCGGGGCGCAGCCCATCTACGTCCCTTTGCGGCCGCCGGGCTTTGGTTTCGATCCGGAGGAACTCGCCAAAGCCTTCGAACAAAAACCGAAGGCCATCGTGGTGTGCAATCCCTCCAACCCCACCGGCAAGGTCTTCACCCGCGAGGAACTGATGGAGATCCTGCGCCTCGCGGAACAGCACGATGCATTCGTCATTACCGACGAACCCTACGAACACATTGTCTTCGCTCCGCACGAGCATGTTTACTTCGCGCCTTGCCGGGTGCTTTCGAGCGCACCATCACCTGCAACTCGCTTTCCAAAACCTACTCCATCACCGGCTGGCGTCTCGGCTATGTGCAGGCGTCCGCCAAGGTCATTGCCCAGGCGCGCAAGGTCCATGATTTCCTCACCGTGGGCGCCGCTGCCCCCCTCCAGGAGGCAGCCATCGCCGGGCTCGAGTTGCCGGACAGTTACTACGCCGGCCTCACCGGCCTCTACACGGAAAAGCGCGATCTCTTCCTCGGCCTGCTCCGCCAGACCGGACTACCCTTTACCGAGCCTCAGGGTGCCTACTACGTCATGATGGACATTTCCTCGCTGGGCTTCGCCACCGACACCGAGGCGTCCGAATGGCTCATCCGCGAAATCGGTGTTGCCGGTGTTGCCGGCTCCAGCTTTTTCCGCGAGCCGGTGAATCACCTCATCCGTTTCCACTTCGCGAAGAACGCCTCCACACTCCAGGCTGCCGGCGAACGCTTGCTCAAGCTTCGTTAGGAACGATTCCGCATCAAGGTTTCACAACCCTCACCTTCACGAACCATCCAGCCCCCGCCGCCGCGGGAATCGTCGCCTCCCGCGTTTGCAGATTCCCCGCCGTGGAAATGAGGCTGTCGTTGAATCCGGCCGGTGCTCCGGAATCTCCAGGAGCCTTCCAATTTGTTAGATCGCTGCTCGCGATGGGCGTCACGGTCACGTCCGCCAAGGCGGTGTCTTTCACGTAGCGGATCTTGAAATCAGGCCCGCCGCTCTGGATCGCTGGCAACCGCGTGGCCGCGTCACCTGGATTCACCGGCGAGCACCCGAAGGCATATTCCACCAGGTTCGGTCGCCCGTCTTTGTCCTGGTCGCCGTTCGGATTGTTGGCAATCGTCCCGGCGGGCAGGCTGCCCGATGTTTCCGCCGATGAGGCCCAGGTGGTGTAGGAGGGAGGCGGTGGGCCTCCTGTCGCCATGAAATTCTGGTCCGCGTTCGGAAACTCCACACCGGAAATGATTGGAGAGACCGACAACTGGTAGTTACCCGCGGGCAGGGTGTAACTGCGGCTCGTCGTGGCCAAGGTCTCTGCGAAGTTGTTCGTCAGCGCCCCCATTTGGGTGAAGGCAATCGCGTCGATGAACCATCCGAAGTCGTCTGCGGTGCTACCATAGCTGCTGCCGCCCGCGAAGCTGAGAATGAACCGGACCTTGAACTCCTTGTTCGCCATCGTCGGAAGATTCACGGTCTTCGCGCTGAAATTTGCCTCCGCCGTCCCACCGGTCTGGCTGTAAACCTCCTGCCATACCGTTGAACCGTCTTCCTTCACCTGGACGCGGTGGCGCTCGTCGGAGGTGGTATTCCTCAGCCTGCTCTGGAAAGTGAGGGAGGGGGATGATTGCCCGTGGAACAAGGTTTTGAGTTCGACGATCTGGTTGCCGATGAATCCGGGATTCGCAAGATGGAAGGAACCGCTCCCCTCCTGCTTCACCGCCGTATTCAGCACGGGATAACCCGCGCTCGTGCTGGTCGTCACTTCCGTCAGCGAGTTGCAAAGCTCGGTTTGCGCGGGTGCCACGTTCCAGCGGTTCACTTTGTAACCCGTGGCTCCGCCGATGCCGGTGAAGGTGAAGTTATGCGGACTCCCGGCGGGGGCGCTGGCCACGCTGGTGATGGACGGCGGGGCGTAGGTCAGCTTCAGGTCGGTCTTCGCGTTCATGTTCTCGGGAATGACCAGGCTTCGTGTCTGGTTGATGCCGAGCCCCGCAAAGGTCACCGTGCGCGTCGTTCCGTCGGTGGGAATTGGCACTGCCCAGCCACCGCCGCCGGCGCTGGTGCAGTAGTAGGTCACGCCGGTCATGCTCACGTTCAGCCCGCCGATGCCTTCACCCGCGTCGTAGAAATTATTCCCGTTGAGGTCATAATAGGCGACACCGGTTCCGAAGGGTTGCGCGTCATAGGGGTCACCGAAATCCTGTGTCACGAGTTGGGGTCCCATGCTGCCATTCGTGCCGTTCACCACGCCCACGCCGATCTCGCGGAAATCGCCGAAATGGTTGTTCACGCGGTGGCCGCGTCCGGCTTGCATGCCGCCGCTCCCTCCCGGACCCCAGTCCACCTCGAATCCGGCATGTCCGTGCCATGGATTGACCGTTGCCCCGGCGACACTTTCCCCGTAGTTCCACCAGTCGTAGCCGGAGGCGTTGATCCGGTCCTCCGTCGTGTTGTTCGGATTGGTTTCGTTGTGGGATTGCGTGGCGTTCGCCAGCATCCACTGGCTGTGGCCGCGCGCCGCGTTCGTTAGATTCGCGTTCGGTGCCAGCGGCTGCGCGGCCGGTATCACCTTGATCTCGTTTTGCATCGTCGCGAGGTTCACGCTGAAATAGGCATAGGCCTTCAGGATATCCGGATCTGTCGTCGCGGCCAGCCGCGCCGCTTCCGCCGCCGGATTCGCACGCGCACGGTTGATATACTCGATGTAGGCCTGCTCATCCGCGGTCGGATTACCAAACTGATAGAGAGTGTCACCCGTCGCCGCGGCCGGTGCGGCCAGCGCGATCATCAGCAGGACTCGGAAAGTTTTTCTCCATGGTGCGGCTTGCTGATACGGGACTTTCAGATACGAGGCGTTCGGGTGAGTGGACATTGCGGGACAGCTTTTTCCAGCGCGGGGAAAACTCTCCGCACCAAGGGTTGAACCCGTCCTTCCCGGCATCCCGCGTGCCAAAGATTATTTTAATGTTAAAATCAATTGATTATCAATCGATAATGATTCTCTGGCCTTCGGCGTCAATTTGTCCGCCTACTGCAAAACCCTGCAAATCATGCGCGTCATCTGCATCCGCTTTAGGTCGATTTCGGCACTCCTTGCTCCGGTGCCGAAGACCGCCAACCCTGCGATCGCCCCGATTATCCAAAAATATTTTGCGCAGCCGGTGGCTTTTTCCATTGCCTGTGCCAGAGTCGATGATTCCACGCCCCGGTTCCCGCGACGTGGTTTGCAAACCAAAATAAAATCCATGATGAAACCGTTCTTGCTGATTCCACTGTGCTTGTTCCCCATTGCCGCTTCCGTCGTCTCCTGCAAGGAAAAGGGGCCCGCGGAAAAGGCGGGCGAAAGCCTGGACAGGGCCGCGGACAAGGTGAAGGACGCCGTTGACCCCAAAGGCCCTGCT